>NZ_CP020083.1:1175000-1395000 GCF_003431825.1 Blastomonas fulva
TCCGCACGCGCTGGGGCTCTATGCCGAGGCGCTGTTCCTGGCGCAGATGTTCTCCGCCAAGGTGATTCCCCCGCTCAACGAGGTTGCCTTCCCCGCTTATGCCCGGCTGCAGGCGGAACCTGCGCGGCTGCAGGCGGCGTTCCTCAAGGCGATTGCGCTGATCATGCTGATCAGTTGCCCGGTCTATGCCGGGCTGGCGGTCACCGCGCCCGAGGCGGTCTACACATTGTTCGGCGCAAAATGGCTGGAGATGGTGCCGCTGGTCCAGCTGTTCGCGATCGCGATGCCGTTCATGACGCTGCACGTGCTGATGGCGCCCGCAGTCAATGCGCTGGGCCACCCGCGGATCACGGTGCGCTGCTCGGCCTTTGGGGCGGTGGTGATGCCGCTGATGTTCCTGGTCGGCGTGCAGTTCGGCGTGAACGGGCTGGCGATGGGCTGGGTGATCGGCATGCCGCTCGTGCTCGCCTTTACATTGTGGCAGTCCTGCCCGGTGATCGGGGTGCGGGTGCGCGATGTGCTGATCGCGTGCGCGCCCGGGGTCGGCGCCGCGGCGGCGATGGCGGCCCTGGTGTGGACGATGCGGGTGGGCCTGGCAGGCGCGCTCGACAGCAATCTGGGCGAGGTGATGGCGCGGCTGGCGCTGCTCGCTGGGCTTGGCGCGCTCAGCTATGTGCTGCTGCTGCGGATGCTGGCCCCGCAGATGCTGCGCGATGCCATCGGCCTGCTGCGCCGCCAGCCCCCGCCTCTGGAAGAGCCGGTCGCCGCCTGACGCGGATCAGCCTGCCGCACCGAAATGCCGCAGCACCGCGTGAGCGATCGCCTGCGCGTCGGCCCAGGTCGCATCGAACCCGCGCGCATCGCCATAATAGGGGTCTGCCACCGCCTGCCCCGTCCGTCCCTCGACCAGATCGAGCGCCAGCCGCACATCGGCGCGGTGCGCGCGCGGAGCAATGGCGTGCAGCCCGGCCAGATTGTCGTGATCCATCGCCAGGATCAGGTCGAACCGGGTGAAATCATCCACCCGCACCTGCCGCGCGCGCAATCCGGCAATATCGACGCCATGCCGCGCGGCCACCGCGATCGCGCGCTTGTCGGGCGCATCGCCGGCGTGCCAGCCGCCGGTCCCTGCCGAATCGACCGTCCAGCCAAGTCCGCGCCGCGCGACCTCGTGGCGCAGCGCGCCGTCTGCCAGCGGCGACCGGCAGATGTTGCCCAGGCACACGAAAACGATCGCGGGCAGTCGTTCAGCCATGGCACGGTCTCTTTCCTCAAGGCGCAGCGGCGCTCCGTCGCACGCGCCCGATAGGCGCTTGCACGAACCCGTCGCTCTGCTAGCCAAGGTGCGGGACAAGAACAAGCAATGGGAGATGCGGCCACGTGACGGGAACAATCGGTACTCTGGACACCCCAAACCCGGATCATCCGGCAGCCCCGGCGGATGTGCCCCCGTCCGCCGCAACCCACGCATCGCCTTATGCCTGGTATGGCCTTGGCATCCTGTTTCTCGTCTATGTGCTCAACTTCATCGACCGGCAGATCATCACCATCCTGGCCCCCGACATCAAGGCGGACCTGGGCCTGGACGATGCCGATATCGGCTTCCTCTATGGCACCGCCTTTGCGGTGTTCTACGCCCTGTTCGGCATTCCGCTCGGGCGACTGGCGGACAGCTGGCACCGGGTGCGGTTGCTGACCCTGGGGCTG
Organism: Blastomonas fulva; assembly: GCF_003431825.1. Lineage (GTDB taxonomy): Bacteria > Pseudomonadota > Alphaproteobacteria > Sphingomonadales > Sphingomonadaceae > Blastomonas > Blastomonas fulva. The sequence goes on from NZ_CP020083.1 coordinate 1,176,708, forward strand.
GCGGTGTGGTCGGCGATGACCGCGCTATCGGGCTTTGCCAAGAACGGCACGATGCTGGGTCTGGCGCGGATGGGCGTGGGCGTGGGCGAGGCGACCGCGAGCCCGTCTGCCTATTCGCTGATCTCGGACATGTTCCCCAAGCGCATGCGCGGCACCGCGCTCGCGATCTATTCGGCGGGGCTGTATTTCGGCGGCGGCATCTCGCTGATGATCGGCGGCTTCATCGTCGCAGGCTGGAACAACGCCTATCCCGGCGGCGGCCCGATGGGGCTGGTCGGATGGCAGGCTGCGTTCCTTGCGGTGGGCGTCCCCGGGCTGCTCCTCGCGGCCTGGGTCGCGACATTGCGCGAGCCGGTGCGCGGTCTGGTCGATGGCCTGCCTACCCCTCCGGCAGCAGATCCGTTCCGCGGCTTTCTGCAGGAGCTGTTCGCGGTGATCCCGCCGTTCACGCTGATTTCCGCAGCACAGCGCGGCGCTGCAGCGCTGGCCACCAACGTGGCGGCCATCGCCATCATCGCGTTCGCCGCCTCCGGGCTGATCTGGCTGACCGGAGCGACGCTGCAATGGATCTGCATCGGCGTCGGCTATTATGCCGTCTTCTCCTGGGCCTCCTCGCTCAGGCGACGCGATTCGGCCACCTTTGCGCTGATCTGGGGATCGCCCGCATTTCTCTACACCATCCTGGGCTATGGCTGCGTCGCCTTCCTGTCTTATGCCTCGACCGCATTCGGCCCCAGCTATGCGGCGCAGGTGCTCGGCGAATCGACCGCGCGGATCGGCTTCTGGCTCGGCGGCGGCGGCGCGGCGGGTGGCTTCCTTGGGGTGATCATGGGCGGACGGATGTCCGACTGGCTGCGGGCGCGGCATGAATCGGGGCGGATCATGGTCATCGCCTTCGGCCTGCTCACGCCGGTCATTCCGATCTACCTGGCCTTCACCACGGCTTCCGATCCTGCATCGGATATGGATTTCGTGCGCTTTGCCATCTTCGCCTCGCTCGCCAACATGTTTGCAAGCTCGGCACTGGGGGCAGCGGCTGCAACCACGCAGGATCTGGTGATGCCGCGGATGCGCGGCACCGCGACCGCGACCTTCTTCCTCGCAACCACCCTGTTCGGGCTGGCGCTCGGGCCCTATCTTGCCGGGCAGATGTCGGTGGTCACCGGCAGCCTGTCGACGGGCGTGCTGTCGATCCTGGTGATCGTGCCTGCGGGGATCGCGCTGCTGCTTGCCGCCTATCGCAGCGTGCCGCTGGCCGAACGCACCGTGGTCGAACGCGCGCGCGCGGCTGGCGAGGATGTCTGATAGAAAATCCGGGCGATGCCGCTGGCACCGCCCGGATCGGGATAAGTCAGGTTAAGGTGAATCAGGCGAGCATGCGCACGCCAGGTTCGCGGTCGTAAAAGCGCGTTGCTGCGGCCTTGATGAAATCGTCGCCAGTGCCGGTGACGCCCGCATCGGGTTCGACGCCTGCCTTGTCGAGCAACGGCTTGGCCGCCTTGGAATGCCCGATCGCCTTGAGGTGGCCAAAGGCATCCATCGCGAACTGCACAGCAGCGCCTTCCTTGAGCAGCATCTTGGTGCCGTCGTCCGAGAGCACGATCGCCACCGCATCGAACAGCTGGCTGGGGCTTCCGGCGAGCTGGCCGTCGGCCTTGCGCAGCTTGCCGTCGGAAAGCTTCGCCCCGCCCACCTTGGGCGCGACGACGAACACGATGGCTCCGGCGTTTTCGATGGCCTTGGTCAGCGTGTCGAGTTCGCCTGCATCGGTACCGTCGGCGATCAGCACGCCAACCTTGCGGCCCTTGAGCGTCGCTTTCATGTTCTTGTGGATCGACAGCTTGTCCGAAGGCTTCATGTCGACCGGCTTGCGCGCAGCTTCCGCCTTGGCAGGAAGCTCGATGTTCAGGCCATCGGCGACGCGCTTGGCCAGATCCTCGTCCACGTTGCGCAGATTGGCGACCATGCGCGCGGGCACCTGATCAAGATCAGCGACCTTCGACAGCTCGAACACGAACGACGAGGCGATATGCGCCTGTTCATTCTCGGTCTGTGAGCGATAGAACAGCCGTGCCTGGCTGTAATGATCGGCAAACAGCTCGGCGCGTACGCGCAGCTTGTCGCCCTGCTCGTCCGGCCCGCTGGCGAGATTGGTGGTGGCAAAGCCCTTGGCGGCGCTTTCGCGCGGCCCTGCTTCCTCGCCATGCTCGGCAAGCGAGTTGGGCTCGTAATTGGCGCGGCCCTTGGGGACCATGGTCTGCATCATGCCATCGCGCTGGAAATTGCCGAACGGGCAGCGCGGGGCGTTGACAGGGATCTGGTGGAAGTTGGTCGTGCCCAGACGCGACTTCTGCGTATCGAGATAGCTGAACAGACGGCCCTGCAGCAGCGGATCGTTCGAGAAATCGATTCCCGGAACGATGTTGGTCGGCAGGAAGGCGACCTGCTCCGTCTCGGCGAAGAAATTGTCGACGTTGCGGTTGAGCGTCATCGTACCGATGATCCGCACCGGCACATCCTCTTCGGGGATGAGCTTGGTGGCATCGAGAACGTCATAGGGCTGCGCATCGGCGAATTCCTGGTCGAACACCTGGATGCCGAGCTCCCATTCGGGAAAGTCGCCGCCGTCGATGGCTTCGAACAGATCGCGGCGGTGATAGTCGTTGTCCGCCGCCTGCAGCTTCAGCGCCTCGTCCCAGATCGTCGACTGGATGCCGAGCTTGGGCTTCCAGTGGAACTTGACGAAGCTCGCCTTGCCAGCGGCATTGACCATCTTGAAGGTGTGGACGCCGAAGCCTTCGATCATGCGAAGCGAGCGCGGCAGGGTGCGGTCGGACATCGCCCACATCAGCATATGGGTCGATTCGGGCATCAGCGACGCCCAGTCCCAGAAGGTGTCGTGCGCGCTGCCCGCCTGCGGATAGCCGCGATCGGCCTCCATCTTCACTGCATGCACCAGATCGGGGAACTTGATCGCGTCCTGGATGAAGAACACCGGGATGTTGTTGCCGACGAGATCCCAGTTGCCCTCACGGGTGTAGAACTTGACCGCAAAGCCGCGGACGTCGCGCGGGGTATCGACCGATCCGGCGCCGCCCGCCACGGTGGAAAAGCGCACGAACACCTCGGTCTTCTCGCCCTTGGTGAAGACGGCCGCGCGGGTCAGGTCGGAAATGTCGTCGGTCGCCTCGAACACGCCGTGCGCGCCGGTGCCGCGTGCATGGACGATGCGCTCGGGGATACGCTCGTGGTCGAAATGGAAGATCTTTTCGCGCAGCACGAAATCCTCGAGCAGCGTGGGGCCGCGCGCGCCGGACTTCAGGCTGTTCTGGTTGTCGGATATCGGCATGCCATGGTTGGTGGTAAGCACGCGGGTGTCGCCGCTCGCCTGCTGATGGGTTTCGCCGCCCTGGCCGGTGGTCGTTTCGTGCGCGGATTTTGTCATGCGTAGCTCCTGCTGATCATCGATCAACGCACGGATTACAGGGCCATGGGGGCCTTTCAGGTCGCGCGCCAACCAGGCGCACTCGCGCCGTTGCGCCACCTACGCGCCGGTGCGGCAATGCGATGCATGGGGCAGAAGAGAATCTGGCGCGGTTATTTGAGGATCTGGTTCATCTCGATCAACGTGCCATCGGGGTCGAAGAAGTTGCACCCGCGCACCCGGATCACCGGACCGCCATTGCGCCCCGGATATTCCTGCATCCTGGGCGGCGCGGTCATGGTGACGCCCCGGATTTTGGCAGCGGCGGCGCAGCGGCCATCGACATCATCGGTGTTCATCACGATCACCGTGCCGCCCGGCCCCATGCGTTTGGGATAAGGCCCCGGATCGGGCAGCGGCGGACTGACCCACTGCATCAGCCCGATCCAGCCGATGAACGGATCGTTCGAATTGAGCAGCACCAGCCGCGCCTTGGCCCCCGGCTCGCCTGCGGGCAGCGCAACGCCGCTGGTCTCGACGACGGTATCGTAATTGACCTGCAGGCCGACGACATCGCGGTACAGCCTCAGCGAGGTTTCCATGTCGCGCACGATCAGCGTGACACGGCGGATATCGGTGGGCAGCCGCTGCGCGGGCGCTTCGACTCCTGGAGACCTGGGGGGCGAGGCGGTCGCGGGCTTGTCCTGCGCGTGGGCGGTGCAGGCGCAGAGGGCCATCGGCACCATCACGATCCACAGATTGTTGTAGCCCATCATCCCTGTCCTTCCACCGCGCCGCTTGCCAGCAGCGCCTCGATCCTCGCCTCGTCATAACCCAGCCCCGCCAGCACGCTCTTCGTATCCGCGCCCGCCTCCGGTAGCGCCGCATGCGCATGGGGGCGCGCGCCGTTCATCTCGATCGGCAGCGTCGGCAGCATCGTGGTCTTCCCGTCGCTCAAGGTCACCGGCTCGAGCCCGCCGCTGGCGAGCAGGTGCGGATCGTCGAACATGTCCTCGGGCCGTCCGATCGGCGCGAACGGCAGGCCCGTGCCTTCGAGCCTGGCGATCAGATCGTCGCGCTTCCACGTCTGCACGAGCGCGCGGATTTGCGGCATGATCCGGTCGCGCGCCAGCACCCGCGCGGTGTTTTCGCGGATGCTCTCATCCGCCCACAGATCGTCGAGCCCGAACAGCGCGCAGAACTTTTCCCACAAGGCATCTGTGACCACGCCGATGAAGATCGGCTTGTCGTCGGCGGTCTCGAACACGTCGTAGATCGCCCAGGCGCTGATCCGCGCGGGCATCGGCGCCGCCGGTTTGCCGGTCACCGCAAGCTGCGCCATGTGCTGGCCGATCAGGTAGATGGTGGTCTCGAACAGCGAGCTTTGTACCTTCTGCCCCCGTCCCGTGCGATGGCGCTCCTCGACCGCGGCGAGGATCGCGATCACCCCGAACATGCCGCCGGTGACATCGATGACGCTCGACCCCGCGCGCAAGGGGCGTCCGGGCGGTCCGGTCATATAGGCAAGGCCCCCCATCATCTGCGCGACCTCGTCGAGCGCAGTGCGCTCCTCATAGGGTCCGGGGAGAAAGCCCTTCTCGCTGCAAAAGATCAGCCGCGGGTTGCTGGCAGCGAGCGCCTCATAGCCAAGCCCCAGCCGGTCCATTGCCCCGGGGCGGTAGTTTTCGATCAGGATATCGGCACCAGCGGCCAGATCGCGCGCCACCGCCAGCCCGTCGGGCGACTTGAGGTCGAGGCAGATGCTCGCCTTGTGGCGGTTGTACATCGGGAAATAGCCCGCGCCCGATCCGATCAGCTTGCGTGTACGGTCGCCACCGATCGGCTCTACCCGCACCACCTCGGCGCCCAGCGAGGCGAGGATCGCGCCCACAGCCGGGCCCATCACCATATGCGTGAACTCGACGACCTTGAGGTTCTTGAGCGGTTGCGGACCGGTCATGCGGTTTGCCTTTCAAAACCCAGCGGCAGCCCCGCATCGGGGGTGAAGCCGTAGAGAGGTTCGCCCGGCAGTGCCTCGGCGAGGATGGCGCGCACCGCGAGCAGCGCGTCGAGATCGATGCCGGTATCCACCCCCATCGCCTCGAGCATGAACACCAGGTCTTCGGTGACGATATTGCCCGAAGCGCCGGGCGCGAAAGGACAGCCACCCAGCCCGCCGAGGGAGGAATCGAGCGTGGTGATTCCCTCGTCGAGCCCGGCAAGCGCATTGGCAAGCCCCAGCCCGCGCGTGTTATGCAGATGCAGCGTGGTCATCCGCTCCGCGCCGACCTCTGCCCTGACAGCGCGGACCAGCCGCCTGACCTGCGCCGGGTTGGCATAGCCGGTGGTATCCGAAAGGCTGAACTCCTGCGCGCCGGCCTCGGCCGCCGCGACCGCCAGCCGCACCACGGCGCCCTCGTCGACCGGGCCTTCCATCGTGCAGCCGAACGCGGTGGAAAGGCCGACCGCGAAATGCACGCCCCCTTCACGCGCCAGCACGGCGATCGCAGCGATCTCCTCGAGCATCTCAGCATGGCTCTTGCGCACATTCTTGAGGCTGTGTGTCTCGGACATCGAGAACGGGATCGAGATCGCATGCGCGCCCGCTTCCACCGCCCGCGCCGCGCCCTTGGCGTTGGGGACCAGCGCCACGACGTTGAGCCCGGGAATGGTCCGCGCGTATGCCACGATCTCGGCGCTGTCGGCCATTTGCGGGAGCAGGCTGGGCGGCACGAAGCTGCCCACCTCGATCTCGCGCACGCCTGCGGCGGCTTCAGCCGCAATCCAGCGTTTCTTCGCCTCGGTCGGCATCACGCGGTCGATGCTCTGCAACCCGTCGCGCGGGCCGACCTCGCTGATCAGCACGTCAGGCATGGTTCTGCTCCAGATAGACCCAGGGGCGCTGCGAACGGTCGCGCGCGTGGAACGCGGCGATCGCCGCGCGGTGTTTGAACGTGAGGTCGATGGCATCGAGCCCTTCGAGCAGCATCGCCTTGGCCTCTCCGTCGATCTCGAAGTGGAAGGTCGCATCCCCGGCGCTGACCGCCTGCGCGGCGAGATCGACATGCACCTGCTGCCCTGCGAGCGGTGCGATCACCTCGGCGGCCAGCACCACCGGGACGATGCCGTTGCGGATGCAGTTGCCGTGGAAGATCGGCGCAAAGCTGGGCGCGATGATGCAGCGGATGCCGTATTCGGCCAGCGCCCAGACGGCGTGCTCGCGGCTCGACCCGCAACCGAAGTTGCGTCCGCCCAGCAGCAGCGCGGCCATGCTGTATTCAGGCTGGTTGAGCACGAAATCGGGGTTGGGGTTTCGCTCCGCATCGAGATAGCGCCAGCCCGCGAACAGCCCGCCCGCAAGCCCCGTCTTGCCGGTGCTCTTCATCTCGCGCGAGGGGATGATCGCGTCGGTATCGACATTGTCGCGCAGCAAAGGCGCGGCAATCGAGGTCAGCGTTGTGAAAGGTTCAGCCATGGGCGAGCTCCCGCGCATCGGCGATGGCACCCGCGATCGCGCTGGCGGCGACGGTTTCGGGGCTGGCGATGTGGGTTTTCACGCGCAGCCCCTGGCGGCTCTCGAAATTGCGGTTGGTCGAGGAGATCACGCGCGATCCTTCGGCAAAGCTCTCGCCACCAGCAAAGAAGCACATCGAACAGCCGCTCATCCGCCATTCGAAGCCTGCGTCCACAAATACCCGGTCGAGCCCCTCGGCCTCGGCGGCGCGGCGGACCGCGCTCGAACCGGGCACGCAGATCGCGCGGATGCCGGGGGCGACATGGCGGCCCTTGAGCAAGGCAGCGGCGCGGCGCAGATCGGAAAGCCGGGCATTGGTGCAACTGCCGATGAACGCGGCATCGATTGGTGTGCCGATCAGCGGCGCCCCGGCGGCGAGCGCCATGTAGTCGAGCATTGCTTGTCCGGCGTCGGCCGGCACATTGCCGCTGACCGCAACGCTCGCCTGCGGGCTGGTGCCCCAGCTGACCATCGGTGGGATCGAACCGGCGTCGATCGTGATCTCGGCATCGAACGCGGCATCATCGGCGCTGCGCAGCGTCTGCCATTGCGCCAATGCCGCATCCCAATCCGCACCCTGCGGCGCATAACGGCGGCCCTTCAACCACGCGAAGGTGACGCTGTCGGGCGCGATCAGCCCGGCAAAGGCCGAGAACTCGGTCGCCATGTTGCACAATGTCATCCGCGCTTCCATGTCGAGCGCGGTGACCGCAGGCCCGGCAAATTCGACGACATGCCCCGCCCCGCCGCCTGCGCCATAAGCCGCGATAAGTGACAGCATCATGTCCTTTGCGGTGACCCCGGGCGCCGGCGTCCCGGTGAACGTCACGCGCATCGCCCTGGGGCGGGTCAGCCGCAGGGTGCCGGTCGCCATCGCATGCTCGGCCTCGGACGATCCGATCCCCCAAGCCAGCGCCCCCAGCGCGCCCTGCGTGCAGGTGTGGCTGTCGGGCGCGATCAGCGTGAGGCCGGGGAGCACGATGCCAAGCTCTGGGCTGACCACGTGCATGATTCCCTGGTCGGGATCGCCCACATCGAACAGCCTGATTCCCGCTGCCCGCGCTGCCGCGCGCGTTTCGGTGATGAACGCCTGACCGCCGGGCATCAGCGTGCGGTCGGTGCGCCCGGGAAGCGTATCGACGATATGGTCCATCAGCGCGAACACGCGGCCCGGATCGGCAACAGTCCGCCCGGCATCGCGCAAGGCATTAAGCGCCGCTGCGCCGGTGCGCTCGTGCAGCAGCACCCGGTCGATCGCGACGAGCGCCGCGCCGCCCGGCAGGCATGCCACGACGTGCGCGTCCCAGATGCGGTCGAACAGGGTGGTCATCGATTTCCCTCCCCCTTGATGGGGGAGGGTTGCGCAGACTTGGCGAGCACAGCGAGCCTAGTCGAAGCTGGGTGAGGGTGAATGCGCCGCGCCAGCGTTGCCGCGACGCCGCTCACCCTCATCCAACTGCGCCTAGTCGGCAAAGCCGACAAGGCTGCGTATCCTTCTCCCATCGAGGGAAAAGGTTTGGTCAGATGCCGCTCACGCACCCGCCGCCATCTCCGCTTCGACCGCGCGCCAGTCATGGCTGACGCGGGTCTCCTGGATCGCGGTGCGGGTCTCGAGCAGGCCGTTGCGGATCCAGTGCCAGGTGCGGCAACGCGAGTTGCCGTCGTCGGAGATCTGGATCATCTCGTACAGATAGAGCGAGGGGTCGCCCTGACGCTGCCAGTAGAGCATCACGGTGCGGTTGTATTCGTCGAGCCCGACCTCGGCGGCCCAGCCGACGATCAGATCATTGTCCCACCACACCCGCTTGTCGCGATAGTCTGCAGGGAATTCGCGGATTTCGGTGCGGCCGTCGGGCCAGGTGTAATGGTTGGTCTGGTGATAGGGGAAAGGCCCGTCATCGGGGAAACGGCAGAACAAGCGGCTCTGGTGCTCGTCGATCTTCTCGCCGGCGGCGTTGTAATAGGTATACACCCCGTCCCACACGCCTTCGTGGCGCGCCAGTATCGGCATGTCTTCGCGTATTCCCATGATCCTTGCTCCTTATCGGGTGTTGAGGGCTTCGCACAATGCACGCGCCGCTGTCGCGCGCAGCAGTGCGCGGTGTTCGCGTGCCAGATAGTCCGGGGTGATGTGCACAGGGTCGAACGCGATCGCCTGGGCGGCACCGACGGCATGATGCGGCACGAAAAAGTGCCGCGCGCGCACGATCTGCCATGCGCGGATCAGGTGCGTGCCATAACGGTCGGGCGAAAGATCGGGGAACAGCAGCGCGGGATCCCCCTTCGGCGTGTCGGGAAGCCGGATATCGCCGATGCCGAAATGCCCGGCGACCGCATCGATCACCTTTTGCCAGGGCGCCCAGAGTGTCGGCGCCGCGCCCGCCCAGCCGTCGGACAGGCCATGGCCGGGCAGATCGATCGCCAGCGCGGCCGGCGGCACAGCGGCAAGCTCTTCCCCCGGCGCATGAAGACGCAGCACGCCCGCGCCAGGGTCGCCCCGCCAGTGGATCAGGCCGCAAAAATCGCCGGTGTCGATACCGACAAAGCCCGCATCGGCGGTTTGCACGGGGGTTACCGCTGCGGCCTGCGGCAACGCACGCAGGAAATCGAGGCTGAGCGCCTGATGATCGGCTGGGGTGGCGCATTTCTGCGCCCGCCAGAGCGCAGGCATATCGCCCAGCCGGTCGATATGCGTCTGCAGCGGATCGCCGTCATAGGCGCTGATCAGCACCGGCGGCGTTGCCGCATCGGGCGGCGGAATGTCGCGGGCTGCGCGCAGCACCGCGCCATAGCCTGCGCGATAGGCATCGCCCGCATCGAGCATCTCGCGGACCGCCATATCGACTCGCGCGACATCGGCATGCGCGCCGGGAAGCCGTGCGGCATCGCGAACATCGAACCAGGGGAAGAACCAGCTCTGCTCGAGGATCCGGTTCCACAGCCACACCAGATGCTCGCCATAGGCCGATGGCTGGAACGGCGGCAGATAGGATTGCCCGAAGACCGCCATCTCCTGCGGAGTCCAGATGGCATAGCCGCCGATGGCAAGCCCGGTGAACCGCTCGGGATAGCGCTTGAGCGCGGTCACCAGGATGATCCCGCCCGAATGGAAGCCATAAGCCGGGCACGCCGGCAGCCCCAGCGCGTCCATCAGATCCACCAGCGCATCGGCAAAATCGTTGATGTCGGCAATGTCCGGCAGCGGGTCGGACTGGCCGAAACCCGGCGTGTCGGGCGCGATGCAGGTGAAATGGTCGGCCCAGCGCTCCATCAACGGGGCATATTCGCCGCTGTTGCGCGGGCTCTGGTGGACCATCAGCAGCGGCGGTCCACTGCCCGCCATGCGGTAATGCACGCGACGACGCTGGCCATCGGGCAGCGGCACATCGACATAGTGGCGGGTGATCCGAGTCATGCCCTAATTTGTCCGGACAAATTCATCTCGACAAGCCCTTTTTTGTTATTATGCTCTCGAATCGGAAATAAGTGGAGGAACCATGGAGATTGTCGGCACCCGGATGATCCGCGAGGACAAGACCGCAAGGCAGTTGTTCGAAGCGGTGATGGCCAATCCGGCGCGCAACAAGTTCGGTTTTGGACAAAAGCTCGCGATCATCAATGTCGACGTGCAGCAGGCCTATACCCGGATCGACATGTTCAAGACCGCCTACGAGACCGACCCCCGCCAGATCGAACACATCAACACCATCTCGCGACTGGCACGCGAGAAGGACATGCCGGTGATCTGGAGCCGCGTCGCCTACAAGGACGATGCCGCCGATGCAGGCGTCTGGGGCACACGCACCGACATCCCCGACAGCCTGCAGAACATCCGCTATGACAGCGAGCGCCACGCCTATGATCCGCGCTGCGAGTTCGGACCACACGACCTCCACTACACCAAGCGCATGCCCAGCGCGTTCTTCGAGACCCCGCTGGCGAGCTATCTCCAATTCCACCGCGTCGACACCGTCGTCGTCACCGGCGGCAGCACATCGGGCTGCGTCCGGGCGACCGCGGTCGATGCCTTGAGCCACGGCTATCGCACCATCGTGCCCATCGAAACCTGCGCCGACAAGCACGAGAGCTATCACTTCGCCAACCTCACCGACCTGCAGCTGAAATACGCCGATGTCGAGCCGGTGCAGACGGTGATCGACTGGCTGGAGGCGCGGTGATGGAGGCGGTGCACGGCGACCCGCAACTCTACGACTTTGCCCCCTGGCGCGGGCGCCCCAAGGTCCGCTGGCCCGGCGGCAAGAGCTGCGCCGTGTGGGTCGCGCCCAACCTTGAATATTACGAGATCGACCCGCCCGCCAATCCGCACCGCAAGAGCTGGACCAAGCCGCACCCCGATGTCGTCGGCTATGCGCACCGCGACCATGCCAACCGCGTCGGCCACTGGCGGATGGCCGAGGTGATGACGCGGCACGGCTTTCCCGGATCGGTCAGCCTGTCGGTGGCGCTATGCGATCATATTCCCGAAGTGGTCGAGGACGCCCGCCAGCGCGGGTGGGAGTTCTTCAGCCACGGCATCTACAACACCCGCTACAGCTATGGCATGGACGAGGCGCAGGAGCGCAGCATCATCGAGGACAGCATTGCGACCGTTCAACGCGCGACCGGGCAGCGCATCCGCGGCTGGCTTGCGCCCGCGCTCACCCACACCCCGCGCACGCTCGACCTGATCGCCGAATATGGCCTCGATTACACCTGCGACCTGTATCACGACGACCAGCCCACCGATGTGAAGACTGCATCCGGGCGGCTGACCGCGATCCCCTACAGCCTTGAGGTCAACGACCATTACGGCTTCTTCATCTACAACATGAGCCCGCGCGACTATGCCGATACACTGATCCGCCAGTTCGAGCGGCTGGCGAAGGAGGGCGAGGCGCAAGACGGCCCCGGCGGCACGGTGATGTGCATCCCGCTGCACAGCTATCTGATCGGCCAGCCGCACCGCATCGGTCCGTTCGAGGAGGTGCTGCGGCATATTGCAGCGGACGGCCGCGCGTGGATCGCGACTGCGGGCGAGATCGTCGATGCCTGGCGGGAGCAGCAGGCATGAGGGCTATGCTGACGCAAACATTCTCTCCCTCGACGGGAGAGAATAGGCAGGCTTGGCGGCTTGCCCGCCTAGCCGGACTTAGAGAGGGTGGAGCGGTTGCACTCACCCTCTCCCGGCTGCGATTAATTCGCTTCGCTCATAAGTCTCCGCTGCCCTCTCCCGTCAAGGGAGAGGGGTTTGAAGGAGCTGTCGCATGACGCTCGACCCCGGCTATCTCGAATACCCCCACCGCCGCCCCGGCATGGACCATGATCTGTACCCCTACAGCAACCTGTTCACCCGCCCGCCTGTCGTCTGGCCCGAGGGCAAGATCGTCGCGATCTGGCCGGTGATCAGCCTCGAGTGGTTCCCGATGGTGCCCAGCGACACCCCGTTCCGCGCACCCGGGCATATGCAGACCGCATACCCCGACTATCGCCACTATACTGCGCGCGAATATGGCACACGGATCGGGCTGTTCCGGCTGCTCGATGCCTTCGAGGCGGTGGGGGCGAAGGTCTCGGTCGCGTGCAACGCCGCGATCGCGACGCGCTACCCCGCGATCATCGAGGCGCTGAAGCAGGGCGGGCACGAGATCGTCGCGCATTCGACCGACATGAACGGCACGATCGCCTCGGGCCTTTCCGAGGATGACGAACGCGCGCTGATCGCCGAGTCGCTGGACACGCTCGAACAGGCGAGCGGCACGCGCCCGCGTGGCTGGCTCTCTATCGCGCGATCTCAGTCGTTCGCCACGCCCCGGCTGCTGGCAGAGGCGGGTGTAGTCTACATGTGCGACTGGGTGAACGATGAGCTGCCCTATCGGATGACCACCGAGGCGGGCGGGATCGTCAATTTGCCGCTCAACCACGAACTGTCCGACCGCCAGATCATCAATGTCCAGCAGCAGTCGGTCGACAGCTATGCGCAGCAGATGCGCGATGCCTATGGCTGGCTGGCGACCGAAGCGGCGACGCACGGCGGGCGGATGCTGCCGCTGCACCTGACGCCTTACATCATGGGGCTTTCGTACCGCATCGACGCGTTCGAGGCATTGGTGCGCTGGCTCAGCGAGCAGCCGGGCGCGTGGTTTGCCACCGGAAGCCAACTGCTCGACCACTGGAGCGCGCAAGCATGAAGGCCATCAACCCGCGCACCGGCGAGGCGGATTGCGAAATCGCGCCGCTGGATGCTTCCGCCGTGCAGGCCGAGGCAACACGGCTGCGCGCAGCACAACCGGCCTGGGCGGCGCTGGCCCCCGAAGAGCGATCGGCGATCCTGCATCTTTGGGCCGAGGCGGTGGTGGCGCACCGCCAACCTTTGCTCGAAGCGCTGACGCTCGACACCGGGCGGCGGCGGATTTCGGAGATCGAGGTCGATGGCCTTCCCGGCACGATCCGCCGATGGGCTGACCTCGCGCCCCGCCTGATCGCGCAGCACAGCCGCGACAACCAGCCCAGCGCGCACCCCACCGTGCGCAACAGCACGCGGCTCGTCCCCTATCCGCTGTTCGGGGCGATCGCGCCGTGGAATTTCCCGATCGTGCTCTCCACCATCGATGCGATCCCCGCGCTCGCCGCCGGGTGCGCGGCGCTGGTGAAACCGTCCGAGGTCACCCCGCGCTTCATCGCGCCGCTGATGGAAACGGTCGCCAAGGTGCCCGAACTCGCCGCAGTGCTGAGCTTCATCGAGGGCGATGCCACCACCGGTCAGGCTTTGGTCGATGCGGTCGATTATGTCTGCTTCACCGGATCGGTCGCAACCGGCCGCAAGGTGGCAGAGGCGGCAGCGCGCGCCTTCATCCCCGCCAATCTGGAACTGGGCGGCAAGGATCCGATGATCGTTCTCGCCAGCGCCGATCCGGTGCAGGCGGCCAACCTCGCCCTGCGCGCCAGCATCGTCGCGACCGGACAGGCGTGCCAGTCGATCGAGCGGATCTATGTCGCACGCACCATCTACCAGCCGTTCCTCGATGCACTGGTCGAGGCGGCACAGAAGGTGCGGCTCAATTATCCCGATATCGCGATGGGCGACATTGGCCCGTTCATCTTCGGTCCTCAGGGGGCGAAGGTGCAGGCGCAGATCGACGAGGCGGTGGCGATGGGGGCGAAGGTGCTCACCGGTGGCAGCGTCGAGACCCTGGGCGGCGGCCAGTATCTGAGGCCCACAGTCATCGCCGATGCGGCCGCGGACATGGGCGTCGTGCGCGACGAGACCTTCGGCCCGGTGCTGCCCGTGATCGCGTTCGATGACGTCGAGGATGCGATTCAACAGGCCAATGACAGCGTCTACGGCCTGTCCGCCGCTGTTATCGCTGCCACCGCCGAGGAGGCGGAAAGCGTCGCCGTGCGGCTGGAAGCGGGCGCGGTGTCGATCAACGACGGATCGATGACATCGATGGTCTGGGATGCGGAGAACAGCTCGTTCAAGCTTTCCGGGATGGGTCCTTCGCGCATGGGGGAGAGCGGGCTGCTGCGCTTCTTCCGGCTACAGGCGCTGATCCGCCAGACCGGCGCGCCGCTGCCGCTCGCCGCTTATGCAGAGGACGCCCCGCGATGAGAGATACGCTCGCCAAGGCCATGCCCGCCCTGTTCGCGCACGAAGGGCTGTGGGACGGGGTGTACCGCCATCTCGATGCCGATAGCCAGTTGATCGACCAGCACCGCATGCGCACCCGCTGCGAATTTCCCGCAAGTGGCGAGTTCGCTTATGTCCAGCACAACCACCTGATCTGGCCCGACGGCCGCGAGAACCGGCTGAGCTTCGGCGGCATCTTGCGCGATGGCAGATTGTGGTGGGACACCGACCGCTTCCATGGCCATGGCTGGGAAACGCTCGACAACGTGCTGATGCTGACGCTGCACCGCAAGGACGAACCCGGCATGCGCTTCACCGAGATGATCCAGATTTCCGATGATGGCGAATCGCGCGCGCGCACCTGGCAATGGTTTCGCGATGGCACGCCGTTCAGGCGGACCTTGTGTGACGAACGGCGCGTTTCGCGCGATCCGGAGGCTGTTCTATGATTACCCCCCTGCTGATGATGGCTGCCGCCACCGATGGCACCTCGACCGCCGCACCGCCGTGTGATTCTCCGGTGGTGATGGTGATCGCCGGGCCCACGCACGACCGCGAGCGCATGGCCGCTTATGGCAAGGCGATCGCCGACAGCAAATTGTACGAGAAACTGGGCGGCTATTACATCAACATCCCCCGCCCGCTCGCGACCTTCGAGGGCACGCCGCCTGCGGGCTACACCGTGCTGATGGTGCGTTTCCCCTGCCTCGCCAACGCGCAGGCGTTCTGGAACTCGAAGGAGTACCAGGACAAGATCAAGCCGCTGCGGCTCGATCCATCGGCGGGGGATTACACCGTCACCGTCTATCCCGAAGCCCCGCTGCGCGCGGATCTGGTCGGCAAGGTCGGCGACAATGGTTATACCGCCGGTTTCGATCGATCAGGAATAGAACAGTCGAACGGCAAATAACGTCAGCGGTTGCGCAGACCCAGCCGGTCGTCGTCATCCACAAGCGTGAGCCGTCCATCCCAATCCCACAGAACGAGGTTGAGCGCGTCCACCGGGGCACCACGCGCATAGCTCGGGACGATGATCCCGGCATGGCCTTTCGCGACCGCGGCTTCTGCCAGACCCTGCGTCGGGACCGGCTTGCCCGCCAGCATCCGGTCACGCCAGGCGGGGTCGGAAAGATCTGCTGGTGTCATGCCGAACGGATTTAGGGCAGTCTCGTCGCGGCCATCTAGCAGTGGCCCGATATCGGCTTGATAGGCGACCAGGGTTACGGGCTGAAGCGTGCCGACCTGATTGGCCTCGCGCACCGCGGTCTCCGGAGCAAGCGAGGTGTAGAGCGCGGGCCGACCGATCCGGTTGAAGCGTCCACCAAAGCGCGCGGCCCCCTCCCCCGATAGCGGCGCGCGCGACCAGACGGGATTGTGGGCGCGGTAGAGCAGCCCGGCAAAATGCATGGGATCAGGCGTGGATGCCGGCGTCGACGGCATCGATATAGGTCAGCACGTCGTCTGCCCGGTTGCCCTGCACCAGCTGCATCGCCGTCTGCCCCGAAAAGCCGGGGAGCGGCTCCGAGCGATACCAGGCATAGGCGAGCAGCGCCGAGCCGAACCGCGGCTCCACCTTGTTGAGCACTTCGACCATCTGGCGGATGCGGCGCTGGGTGCGGTCCGAAGCAATCCGGTCTTTGCGCTGGATCGCATCCTTGCCCAGCCCGAGCGACCGCGCGAGCTCGTCGCTGGTGGTGCGCAAAGCCTCGACGATCTTGCGCGGGGCGAACGCGCCATGTTCGGCATAGTTCTGGATTGCCATACGACTACTCCACAAATCCTGACGCAATATAGCGTCAAAATCTGCGGCAATCAAGCCAGGGCTGGTTACCGCTCCAGTTCGACCAGCTCGTACCGCGCCAGCATGCCGCCGTCGATGGCACCATAGACGAACACCGAATCGGCATCCGCGGTGACCCACATGTCGTAGGTCGGGTGGGTGTTGCCGCCCATGCCCGGGCCAAGATCGTCGATATAGCGGTAGTGGCGGCAGGCGAAGGTGCCGGCTTCCACCGTCTTTTCCTCCTCGCCGACATATTCGAGGCCGATCAGCACCTCGGCGATCAGCGGCGGGGTGGCGCCGCGATGGTCGGGCGAGGGCAGGAAGCAGCGGACATTGCGCCGGTGCGGGCCCTTGCTCACATCCATCACCCGGGTCATGAAGCCATCGCCTGCGATCGGGTGCGTGCCGAAGCCATCGAAATGACCGCCCACCGCGACCCGCTGTGACACCCGCCCGATCGACGGGCCGAAGCTTTCGCACTCGATCACGCCGGCGGCGGTATCGTGCCGCATCCAGCCCGACCCCATGAACGCATCGCCCACGGTCAGGTGGACGTGCAGATGTTCGGGCACCATGTCGGGACCGATGCCATAGACGATGTCGCGCAGCACCTTGGGATCGGGCTCCTCGATCTCGCAGCGCGCGCGCATGATCGTCCGGCCATCGCCATGATGCGTGAAGCTGAACCATTCGCGTCCGCGCTCCTGGTCCATGATGTGCGGTTTCTTGCTGGTGTAGCGGATCTTGCCGCTGACGGTGCGGTGCTGCATCACAGGTCCTTCAGTTCGCGGCTCAGCTCTTCGACCGGCTTGTCGTCGGCCTGCATCGCCTCCATCATCTGCTGCGGCCCACGCATGACCCGCGCGATATATTCGCGGATCATAGCGGCGCGCTCATAACCGGCCTCACGATCGGGCCTGTAGCCTTCGATATCGGCGCGGCTGATCGTCCCCCTGGCGTCGAGCAGGCGCTCGATCGTGTCCATCCGCTCGCGCATCACCGACACCTCGCCGATCACCGCCATCAGCATCGAAAGCATCTTTTCCTTGTCGGGATCACCCAGAAAATCGGGCCGCTTGCCCTTGGCGCGCGCATTGGCGCGGGTCATCCAGTCAACGGGTTCGGTCATTCTAACCTCCGAAGGGTCCGGTCCCCTGCGAAGGCAGGGGCCCATCTCCCGAGCTTGCGTATCGATGCACCGGTGCGTCAGCGGCACCGGAAGGAGATGGGCCCCCGCCTCTACGGGGGACCGGGAAACTTATTCCGGCCGTCCGCCCTTCCACGCGCCATACGCGTGCCAGACCGCAGCGCGGCCGTGATCCTCTTCCTTCTCGTCGCCCGCCGAAGGGAAGATTTCGGTATCGACCACCGCGCGCACGCCGGTGACGAACAGGTCGCTTTCGGAAAAGCCCGACTGCTGCATGATCGTCTTGAGGTCGAGCGCATGCATCGCCGACCAGAACGGTTCGTTGTTGTTGAACGCATCCCAGTCGCGGATGAACTGCTCGTAGAGCGGCATTGCGTCCGAATATTGCGGCTGTTCCAGATGCAGCATCAGCCCGCCGGGTTTGAGCACGCGAAAGCCCTCGCGGATGATGCGCGGCAGCGCGGTGCCGCTGGTCTCGTGCAGGAACATCGTCGTCTGCACCCAGTCAAAGCTCTCGTCCGACCAGCGCGACAGATCCTCGGCATTGGCCTGGACGAAACGGATGTTGGTCGCGCCCAAGGACTGCGCGCGGGCATGCGCATACCGCAGCGAGGGCGCGGCGGTATCGATCGCGATGATCTCGCTTGTCGGAAAGGCGAGCGCCAGGGGCACGATGTTGTGCCCGACGGTGCAACCGATATCGAGGATGCGCTGCGGCTGCCAGCCGGGGCGTTGCTCGCGCGCCCATTTGACCAGAGCCTGGCCGCCGCCATCCGAAAGCGCGCCCAGACCGCCTGCGGTGGTCGCGAAGATGCCGCAGTCGTAATTCGCGCCGGCGGAAACATCGCCGGGGATTTCCTCGCCATGATAGCTGCCGGGCATGCAATGGATGTCGATCGCGCTCTGGTAGCGCGGGACGGCGACCGTGGGATCGAGCTCGAGCGTGTCGCGCCCCTCGTTATACTGACGCGCCTTGGCGTTCAGCTCGTCAAGCTGGCGCAGGACCATTGCGCGGCCGTTCTGCTGGCGCATCTCCATGCTGTTGCGCTTGAGCGCCGACCAGAAGCGGTGGTGCGGATCGCGATTCATCGCATGGCGGATCTCGAACCGGTCCTTGGGCTCGCGGCCGTGCTCGGCGACAAAGCCGGGCAGCACGCGAGTGTCGTACGCCTGCTTGTTGCCGGGGCCCAGAGTGCCCGAAAGGTACTTGTTGAGGTTGGCGAGAAAGTCGAACCGCGCCGCCTCGTCGTGGCTGGGCTGCGGCGACACGCCGTGCAGCGCCACCGCGGTATAGGGCGGTGCGACATCGAATTGGTGCGTCATATCAGTCCCTCTTTGATCATCCGCTCGATCACCTGCTCCTGCACGCGCTTGAAATAGTCGCGGTCGGGCACTTTCACCGCACCGCCCTCGAGCATGCCATCGGCCGGATGACGCACGGTGCCATAGGCCGCCGCGAACAGCTCGAGCCGCTGGCGCGCGAGATAGTTGGTCATGCCCGGGGTGCGCCGCGCGGTGCGCAGCGCATTAAGATCGATATCGGCAAAGGCGGTGAAGGTCTCGCCGCTGTTCGATTCGGCGACCACCCGGCCCTTCCAGTCGACGATCTGGCTGTTGCCGTCGGCGCTCGCGAGCGGCAGCCCGGTGCCCTCGATGCCAGCGGTGTTGGCCGAGACGACATAAGCGAGGTTCTCGAACGCACGTGCGCGCTTGGCGATCGCCTTGTTGGTATCGATCGGCGATCCGATCTCGGACGAGGAGTGCAGGAAGATCTCGGCGCCGCGCAGCGCGTGCGCGCGGGCGATCTCGGGATAGAGAATCTCTTCGGACGCGATCGCGGCCATGTTGCCGATCTCGGTGCGCGCCACCGGAAACACACCATCCAGGCCATAGACGTCGAGATACTTGCTCCACACATCGTGCGGTGTCGGCGCGAACATCGAATTGAGCCGCCGATAGCGCAGCACGACATCGCCCGAAGGCGCGATAAGGAAGCTCGCCTGGAAATAGAGCCCCGGGAAATTGGGATCGACCTCATAGGCATTGCCCGCGAGGTACAGCTTGAGGTTCTGCGCCACCTTGCCCAGCGCCTCGTATTCCTCACCCTGCATCTCGAACGCGGCGAGCGCGGCGAAATCGGGGATCGAGATGCGCCCCGGATAGCTGGTGAAGAGATATTCGGGAAGCACCGCGAGCTTCACCGGATGCCCGCCATATTGCTCGATGAAGATGCGTGCAGAGCGGATCTTGGTCTCGACCTCGCCGATCATGCCAAGGATCTGCGCGCGTGCCGCACCGCGATCGGGCGCGCGCTCGACCGAGCGGGCGGCAAGCTGCATCGCGACCGCGGCATAAGGCGCATCAACCGCCATGGACGGTGCCTCCTTGGCCAGCGAAGGGTCGAACGGCAGCGCGCCTGCGATCATCGCGGCCAGAACCATGCGGCGTTCGAGTTCCATCGGCGTTCATTCCAGTCCCAGGCTCCCCGGGTTCATCAGGCCCTTGGGGTCCACCGCCCGCTTCAGGGCGCTGAGAATATCCCATGCGGCAGGATCAAGCGAGGCCTTCAGCGGATAGGTCCGCGCGATCTGCAGATGCGTGGCCTCGAGCGAGCGGAAGATCGCGATGATCCCTGCACGCAGCTCCGCCACCAGCGCGCGCGCCTCGGGGCCTTCGGGAAAGCCCTTGAGCTTTTTGAGGTGATCGGGCTCGACCGCCGCGCGGTGCAGCGGGTTCATCGCATCGGGCCAGAAGAACACCGGCTCGATCAGGCAGGCCGAGCGGCTGACCGCGGCCAGCATCGCGCCTGCATTGACATCGAGCCGGGTCATGGCCTCGGCGTTTTCGGCATACAGCGCCTCGATCCGCTCCCAGGCCTCGACCAGCCGCGAGTGCGGCAGGAAGCCGTGCACCGGGACCCAGCGCTCGCCATCGGGGCCGAGCATCGAATTGGGCGGCGGGAACGGATTGGCGCGCAGGATCTTGGGGATCGAGTTCTCGATTGCCGTGCCGCCATAAGCGGCGATGATCTTCCCGATCTCGGCCATCTCGGCATCGACCGCACCCTGGTGTCGCCCTTCGGCAATGGTGTGCAGCGAGAAGGGCACGTCCTTCAGGAACGAGCGTCCGGCGGTGACCACCTTGGCGCCTTCCTTGAGCGCTTTCCAGGCAGAGCCCTGTGACTTCATCATGTTGAGCAGCGACTTGGCGTCCTTGGCCAGGCTGTCGCGCTTCATCCGCTGCGATTGCAGATAGGGATCGAAGGCGAAGCTTTCCGCAGCCAGTCCTTCGTGCGCGATCTCGCTCATGGATCCCAGCAGGCCTGCGTGATCGGGCAGCGAGAACGAGCCATAGGCAAAGGCGGTCGCCTCGCGCACCAGCCGCAGCGTCACCCGCGCCTTGACCCCGAACGCGCCGGTGTCGGCGGCGAACAGCCCGGTGAGATCCGGACCGAAGGGGCGGAAGAAATCGCTGCCGGTGCTGACGATACGGCCATCGGCGAGCACGACGTCGAAGCTCAAGGCGCTGTCGACCACCGATCCGTTGCGTGCGCCCCAGAAGGTGCCGTTCTGGCTCATCCCCCCGCCGACCGCCGCGCGCAGACCCGAAAGCGTGCCCCAGCTCGGGCAGCGCAGGCCCATGGGTTTGAGCGTATCGTGCAGCTTGGCCCAGGTGCAGCCCGCCTCCACCGTCACGGTCATGTCGACAGGGTTGATGGCGATGATGGCATCGAGCGCGGAGGTATCGACCAGCACGAAATCGCCATCCGAATAGATATAGCCGCCGGTATAGCTCATGCCGCCGCCGCGCGGGACGATGGCAAGGCCCTGGCCCGTCGCCGCCGCCACGCCGCGCGCCAGCTGCTCGACCGTCGCCGGGCGCAGCACCGCAAGCGGCTGCCGCCCGGTGGAATAGACATCGTGCGCAAAGAAATCGCGCGTCGCCGCGTCGGTCAGCACTGCGTCTGCACCGGCGGCAGCCGTCAACGCATCGACCGCGCCCGTGCCGGTTTCAACCATGGTCGCCATCACGCAGTCTCCGTCTCAGGGGTGGCTTTCGGCGCAGTCCCCGCCGGGGCCTCGCTCAGCACCGGATAGCGACCCAGCAGCATCAGCAGCGCGCCGCCGATGATGTACCCGAAGATCGCGATAAACAGGATCTGGTCATAGCTGCCGGTCGAATCGCGCACCGAGGAATAGATGATCGGCGAGATCGCCGAGAACACGCCGAACGGCATGTAGAGCATGCCGTAGATCTTGCCGTAATGCGCCATGCCGAAATAGCGGCCGGTGAGGTACGCGATCAGATCGCTCTCGGCGCCTGCGGCAAAGCCCAGCAGGAAGCCTGCGAGCGCCGCCAGCGTGAAGCCGGGCGCGGGGTCGAGCAGGATCCAGCTCGACAGCGCGGGCAGGCACAGCAAGGGAAACGCCACGAACCCCGCCCAGAAGCGGTCGAGCAGCAGCCCGGTGATGATCCGCCCGCTCAATATGCCCAGCCCCAGGATCCCCATCACCGAGGCGGCGCCCTGCGCCGGGATGCCCCGGTCGGCGAGCATCGCGGGCATGTTGATGAATGCGCCGCCGAAGGTGAGCGCGATGAACAGGATCGATGCCCAGATCAGCCAGAAGCGATAGTCGCGCAGCGCCTCGCCCAGCGTCACGCCGGTCAGACCGCCGCTGGCCGACTTGATTCCCTGCGGCTGCTCCTCCGGCCGAGGCTCGCGGAACAGCCAGATGCACACCGGCAGCGCCACAAGCAAAGGCAGCATGCCCACTATGCCAAACATCGCGCGCCAGCCATGCGCCTCGATTGCCCAGACCGCGAGCTTGGGGACGGTGAGCGCTGCAAGGCTGGTGCCCAGCAGCAACAGCCCCAGCGCCAGCCCGCGGCTCTTGTAGAACCACATGTTGATCGCGCGGCTCCACGTCACCGGGGTCGACCCGATGCCGACCAGCCCGACCAGCAACCACAAAAGATAATAGGCCCACAACACCGGCGGGGTCAGCGCCAGCGCGGCAAAGGTGACCCCGAAGCCGAACAGCGACCACAAGGCGATCCGCCGCACGCCATAGGTATCGGCCAGCCAGCCGAACACCGGCGCGAGCAATGCCGCGACGACACCGAAGATGGTGATCGGGGTGAGGATCTGGGTGGTGGTCCAGCCGAATTCCTGGGCCAGCGGCGCGATGGTGAAGCCGATAACGTTGAACGGAATCGGCGAGGCACCGCAGGCGACCCCGATGACACCTGCAAACAGCACCTTCCAGCCGAGCGCGAATTCGCCGCGCGCAGCAGGAGCGCCGGAATGCGGGGCGCTGCCTGTGGCCAGATCGTCTGCCTTAGTTGCCAACGCCGTGCTCCCGTCCGTCGCTTTGCCCGAAGGCTATCATGGAATTCGAGCCTAGGCGAACGGCGAGCATCGCGTGCGGACACGCGATGCTCCATCCGCCAGACGGCCAAAACGAGGACTTAGAAATTGTAGCGCGCACGCACCGTCCACATCATCGGCTGGTTGAGATAGCTGTAGTTCGACAGCGAGGACTGGATAAACTCCTCGTTGAAGCAGTTGGTGCACTCCACCGCGAGCTGCCAGGCATTGTCGGGCCCGTTGAGCGCGAGCCCCGCATTGATCAGCCAGGCCGCCGGGCTTTCCGATCCGGCGATGAAAGCGCCATCACCGAACGGGTTGGCAGGCGTGGTGCGGCCACCGCGGGTGACCGCCTGATTATAGATCGACAGGTTGGCGATCGCGACTTCCTGGCGCGAGCGGTAGCTGGCGTTGACCGAGGGAACCAAGGTCAGCCCGCTGTCGCCGAGCGGCGCCTTGTAGCTGCCGCCCAGCGCCAGCGACCAGTCGGGCGTGCGCACCGGGGTTGCGATCGTGCCGTTGGCGGTGACGATCCCGGCGGCGCAGGCAGGCGCGTTGTTGACCGGGGTTCCGGCCGGCGCCGAGTTGGCACTGGCGGGAATCTGCCCCGCCGCCAGCTGCGCCCGGCACGCCGCAAGCTGCGCCTGGACGTTCTGGATGCCGAACGCATCGTTTCCGGCGGGGGCATTGGGGACGCGGTAATTGTCGTCCTGATAGCCGACATTGGCATAGAGCGTCAGCCCGGTGACCGGGGCTACGGTCAGCTCGGCCTCGATGCCCTTGTTGCGGTAATCGGCAAAGTTGCGGGTGAGGAAGGTGATCGCCCCGGTGGCCGGATTGAGCAGACCGGCGAGAATCTGCAGGTCGCTGACATCCATCCAGAACGCGGTGACGTTGGCGCGCACCTTGTTGTCGAAGAACTCGCTCTTGAAGCCAGCCTCATAGCTCCACACGCGTTCCTCGTCGAAGGGCAGGAACTGGCTGGGCGCGGTGGCACGCGCGTTCCAGCCGCCCGACTTGAAGCCCTTGGTCGCCGAGGCGAACAGCAGGATGTCGTCGCTGGGCTTGTAGTTGAGCGCAAAGCGCGGTGTCCAGATCTTGACGTTCTGGCTGCGCGGGATGGCTACGCCATTGGCCGCGCGCAGATTGACATTGGCCATGCACGTCGCCTCGACCGTGCCGTCGTTGCACGAGGCACGGTTGTCCGTGATCGAGAAGTTCTTGGTCTCGTCGGTATAGCGCACGCCCGCGGTCAGCTTGAGCTGATCGGTGATGTTAAGATCGGCCTGGACGTATCCGGCATAGGCCTTGGTGGTGTTGCGGATGATGCGGTCGGCAAGCAGCAGCGAGACCGCAGGCGAGATCGAGAAAACGTCCGCCAGATCGGTGCGGTTGCGCTCGTCGATGTAGAAGAAGCCCGCGACATAATCGACCAGGCCATTGCCGAAGCTGCCGTCGAGCTTGATTTCCTGGGTGAACTGCTGGTGCTGGCCATCGTTGAGGATGGTGAAGCCGCCGCGCGCATAACGCTGGATGGTGGGGAACGGGACGCTCGCCGAGGGGCCGCCGCGGCCATCGAAGAAGTCGAGCGCGAACTGCTGGGTCAGGCTGACATAGCCGGTGATCAGGCTGAGCGTGGTGTTGTCGGCGATGTCGAACGCGAGGTTCGAGGTGATGAGGTCGGTTACCGCCTGCTGCCCCAGGCCATAGCCCGCCTTGCGTCCCGAAATCGCCAGCGGCGCATAGGGGGTTGCCGATGCGGGGGTCTCGCGCAGCCCGGTGGTGGCGAAACGGCCGCTGCAATCGGCGGGGTTGGCCGGGTTGCAGGTGAAGTTGAGGATGTTCTCGCCCTCCGACACCATATGCGCATAGCTCGCGCGCCAGCGGGCCCAGGGGGCAAGCTCGCCGCGGATGCCCAGCCTGACGCCCCAGCCATCGTCATCGTTCAGCCGATCGCCGGTGGAGACGTTCTTCACATAGCCATCGTCATCCTGCCAGTATCCCGACAGCTTGACTGCGAAGCTGTCCGCCAGCGGCAGATCGATCGATCCGCGCACCAGCTTGCGGTCGAACCGGCCATAACCGACCTCGCCATAGCCGCCGATGGTGTCGCCGGGTTCTGCCATGATGACGTTGATCGCGCCGCCGGTGGTGTTGCGGCCGAACAGCGTGCCCTGCGGCCCGCGCAGCACCTCGACCCGCGCGACATCGAACAGCGCAAGGTTGTTAGCGTTCTGGCGCGAGAGGTAGATGTCGTCGACATAGGTGCCAACCGGCGGATCGAAGGTCGCGATCGTCTCGGTCGAGCCAAGGCCGCGCAGGAAGTAGGCGTTGGCCGAACCGATGCCGGTGTTGTTCTGCGCAACCAGGTTGGGAACATACTGGCCCAGCTGCAGCGTGTTGGACACGCCCTGGTCGCGCAGCTGGTCGGCGGTGAACGCGCTGATCGCGATCGGCACGTCCTGCACGCTTTCCTGTCGGCGCTGGGCAGTGACGATGATCTCGCTCAACCCCTGCTGGGTTTCCGATTCGCTCGTCCCTGCCTGATCGGCGTTCTGGGCATAGGCCGGGGATGCAAGTGCGACCGCGATCGCTGAGGCAGCAGTTGCCAAACGTAGATTGATCATCGTGAAACTCCCTGAAAGCCGGTTGGTATCGATCCGCCTGACATTCATTTTTTTCTTGCAAATTGTCCGGGCAAATCTGCAATGTCAATCGGCTTTATGGAAGATTCTGGCGGGAGACGCTCATTGGCATGGTCTGAAATTGCGTACCCATCGCTGGTCTATGTGCATCTGTTGCTGTTCGTGTTGTGGCTGGGGGCGGATGTCGGCGTGTTCCTGCTGGGCCAGCATTTCCGCAAACGGCACGATTATTCGCTCGACCAGAGGCTGGCGCTGCTCAAGCTGCTGGTGCTGGTCGACATGACCCCGCGCAGCGCCTGGGCGTTGATGGTGCCGGTATCGCTTTCCGTCGTGAAGATGGGCGGATGGTGGGATCTGCCGCTGGCGCTGCTGGCGGCGGCCTGGGTGATCGGCGGGGTGTGGCTGTGGCTGGTGTGGGATGCACACACCCACGACCAGACCCCGCGCGCTGCGCGCGACCGGCGCTACGAGAACGCCCTGAAATACGCGCTCACCGCCTTCTACCTGTGGCTTGGCGCCCAGTCGCTGCTCACCGGCGCGCCGCTGGCACCGGGCTGGCTCGCGTGGAAGGCGCTGTTGTTCGGGGCGATCTTCGTCGCCGCGATCGGCATCGATGTGTCGTTCAAGCCGGTGGGTCCGCAGCTGATGCGGCTGCTTTCCGAAGGGTCGAGCGACGCCACCGAAGTCCCGCTGCGCCGGACGATGGACCGCACCCGGATCTGGGTCATGGCGATCTACATCCTGCTCGTCGTCACCTCGTGGCTGGGGGCGGTCAAGCCCGGCCTCTAGCACGCCGCCCCGGGTGCCGCCCGAGCGCCCGGCGGTGTCGTATTCAAGCAACACAGACCCGCCAATTCGCCTGGCGAACAAAATTTGTCTGGACAACTTGGCGATCTTGAGGTGTTCTGCACCGCCTAAGGGAGACAAAAAACCACTTTAGGGGGATTCACATGACACACAGGTTCAAGGCGTCCTTGCTCGCAGTTTCCGCGCTCACCAGCGTGCCCGCCATGGCCCAGCAGGAAGCCGACCCTGCCAGAGGGGCCAGTGACGATGTGATCATCGTGACCGCGCGCAAGACCGAAGAGACGCTGCAGGAGGCGCCAACCACGGTTTCGGTGGTCACCGCTGCGGCGATCGACCGGCTCGGCCTCGACAACCTCACCGATATTGCCAAGACCGTCCCCGGCCTCGTGTTCGACGACACTTTCGGCCGCGATGCCAACCGCCCGGTAATCCGCGGCCAGGCCAACATCCTGGGCCAGTCGGGCGTCGCCTTC
Organism: Blastomonas fulva; assembly: GCF_003431825.1. GTDB lineage: Bacteria > Pseudomonadota > Alphaproteobacteria > Sphingomonadales > Sphingomonadaceae > Blastomonas > Blastomonas fulva. The sequence continues at coordinate 1,203,496 of NZ_CP020083.1, forward strand.
TTCATCGACGGCATCTATTATTCGGGCTCGCTCGCCGATTACGACGTCGACACGGTCGAACGCTTCGAAGTGGTCAAGGGCCCGCAATCGGCCCTGTATGGCCGCAACACCTATTCGGGCGCGATCAACCTCATCTCCAAGGCGCCGGGCGATACCTGGACCGGCCGGGTGCAGGCCGACATCGCCGAGGACGACCGCTATGAGGTGACCGCCAATGTCCGCGGACCGCTGGCGCAAGGCCTGGGCATCGCGCTCGGCGGCCGGGTGCTCGACAATGCCGGCGCCTTCCGCAACGCCTTTGACGGCACCAAGATCGGCAAGCAGCAGAGCTATTCGGGATTCGGGCTGTTGCAGTTCAATAATGGCGGCCCCTTCCGCGCCTCGCTGCGCGCCAACTACAACGTCCTCGACGATGGCCAGCCCGCGATCTTCGCACAGCCGGCCAACGCCAACAACTGCTTCCCCGACAACAGCGCTTTGTATCGCGGCCAGAGCCGCTATTTCTGCGGCACCATCCAGCCGCAGCAGGTCAACACCGATTACCGCCGCCAGTTCGTCGATCCGGAAAATGTCGGGCTTGAGTCCAAGACGCTCAATGCAGCGTTCCGGATGGATTTCGACTTCACCGACGAGCTGACGCTGACCAGCCTCACCGGCTACAACCGCCGCACCGCCAACACCAAGACCGACGGCGATTATTCGCCCAACAGCTTCAACATGGTGATTTTCGCTTATGGCGCGACCGGTCCTGCGCCTGCCCCCATCGTTCCGCCGCGCACCACCCGGTTCACCGCCTTTGCAACATCGGTGCAGGATTTCACCTTCTCCAACCGCCAGGTGACCGACGACTGGTCGCAGGAACTGCGCCTTGCCTATGAGGGCGAGCGGATCCAGCTTATGCTGGGCGGCTATTATTTCGATCAGAGCGATGTCTCGCGCGACACCCGCATCGTGCCGCCGGGGTCGCTGGCGCGGGCGCAGGCCAATTCGGCTGCGGCGACCGCATCCTTGTGCGCGCAGCTGCCAACCTGCGGCATCTTCACGCCGATCAACGTGACCGCCGCCAACCTGCCCGAATCGCGCAACATCAATCAGTTCGATATCGAGAACAAGGCGATCTTCGGCTCGGCCACCTTCGACATCACCGATACCCTCTCGTTCTCGGCAGAGGGCCGCTATGCCGAGGAGCAGATCCGCCAGACCACCTTCACCTTCAACAACGGCCAGGCGCTGCCCGCCCCGCGCGTGGTGCAGGCGACGTTCAAGGAATTCACCCCGCGCTTCACGCTGAGCTGGCAGGCCTCGCGCGACAACCTGTTCTATGCCGTCTATGCCGAGGGCCAGAAGCCCGGCGGCTTCAACAGCAATCAGGCGATCCTGGCGGGCTTTCCGACCTTCGATCCGGAAGACAACAAGACCTATGAAATCGGCACCAAGAACACCTTTTTCGACGGCAAGCTGACCGCGAACCTTGCGCTCTATCACACCGAGGTGAAGGGCTATCAGATCACCCAGAACGTCTCTGTGCCACCCAACCAGGTCTCGCTGACCCGCAACGGCGGCAATGCGCGGGTCAACGGCGCCGAGCTCGAGCTGCTGATCCGGCCGGTACGCAATTTCACGGTCACTGCCAACTACAGCTATGTGAACGCCAAGTTCACCGCCGGAACCGACGAGAATCTGGGCCTGATCAACGATTTGATCGACGACCGGCTCGCCAACTGCTCGACCGGGGACCAGTTCCCCAACATTGCAGGCTGCCAGTCGCTATTCGGATCGATCCGCGGCAAGCGCGTTCCGCGCGCGCCTGCGCACACCATGTTCGTCGATGTCGATTACCGCAGGCCGGTCAGCAGCGAATGGGACTTCTTCGTCGGCAGCAACGTCAACATGGTCTCGACCAGCTTCGACCAGGTGCTGAACTTTGCCGAGACCGGCGGATCGGTGGTGGTCGATGCCCGGCTGGGCTTCCAGAGCGACCGCTTCCGCGTGATGGCCTATGCCCGCAACCTGTTCGACGAGGATTCGGTGGCGCAGATCATCCGCTATGCCGATGCCAATGCCGACCTGCGCCGCAACTTCATCGCAGGGCTTCGCCCGCCGCGGCGCATCGGCATCATCCTGACCGCCAGCTTCTGATATTCCGCAACGCCTGCGCCCTCCCGTTCAACAGGGAGGGCCACAATTAACCCCCGGAACCGCAAGGCTCCGGGGGTCTTTTTTGGTCAGTCAAGCCGCTCCCCTGGACGGGGAGGGGCTTTGACTTGCCTCAGTGCGATGCCGCAGGCTTGGTGCCGTCCTTCGCCCGCTTGGCGTCGATCTTCTTCTTGAACACCGTCCATGTCGTCTCATTGGGGCGGGCATCATCGACCGGCGGGGCGGCGGTGTATTCGGGATAATAGGTCGCGATTTCCTGCTTCATCACCTCAGGCAGCTCGTCGAAGCTCTTGAGCTTCACCCCCATTGCATTGAACACCATCTGGCCCTGGCGGCCTTCCATCATCATCCAGGGCATCCAGTCGGAAATGCGCACCCAGGCGACCGTGGGGTTGACCGAGGCGACCTTGGTGTCGAGCGTCGATGCGGGCATCGAGAAATCGAAGATCTCCATCGCGTGGTACTTGTTGCCGACATAGTCCTGATAGTCGCCCGCCAGCGGGTTGACGTAATAGAGCGGCGCCTCGAAGCCCATCAGCAGCATGTCGCCCATGCGGGTGAGCGCGATCGAATAGGGCTTGCCGTCGGCGCCGATCGGGAAGCTGGGGCGCGAGTTCACCGGATCGTTGGCGATGTGCATCACCTCGACGGTCTTGCCGGTATAGGGGTTCTGCCAGTTGCGCAGCACCTCGCCGGTCTTGGGGTCGAGATACAAAGTGATCTCGCGGCTGACCATGCGATAGCCGGTGCCGCGCTGGGCATCGGTCACCGTCACGCACTGGCGGATGTTCATCCCTTCCATGTTGAACAGGTGCTTGTCGGGCTCGCCATCGCGGCGGCTGAAGATCTTGCCGGCCCAGCGATATACCGCGGGCACGTTGTCCTTTACGCCGCACTGGGTGCGCTTCATGATCTCCAGCGCGTCTTCGGGTTTGGCAGGGTCGAGCGTGCGGGCTTCAGCCGGGGCGCTCAAGGGAATTGCCGCCAGCAGGGCAGCCAGAGTGAGTGTGCCGATACGCATAATGTCCAAGTCCCTCCATGTTTATTGCCATTTGTTCTTGACTTTAGATTTGTCCGGACAAATTGTGAAGGGGTAAATCGCATTCTGGCAAAGGGGTTCCGGGAAAAATCATGTTCGCTGCCAACAGTATCCTGTTCGTGCCTGGCTCGCGCCCCGAGCGCATTGCCAAGGCGCTGGGCAGCGCCGCCGATTGCGTGTGCATCGACCTTGAAGATGCGGTTGCGCCTGCAGACAAGGACAGCGCGCGCGACTCGGTTCTCGCAGCATTGCCGCAACTCGACCGCCACCGCGTCGCGGTGCGGATCAACGGCACGATGACGCGCGCAGGGCTCAAGGACATCATCGCGCTCGCCGAATCGGGCCACGCCCCCGCGCTGCTGCTGGTACCGATGGTCGAGCATGAAAGCGAGATCGTGCAGCTTGCGCGCGTGCTCGACAATCCTGCCACGCAGCTGGTGCCGCTGGTCGAGACCGTGGCCGGCCTGCGCCGCGCGCACCGGATCGCGGCGCAGCCGGGGGTAGCCGCGATGATGTTCGGCGGCGGCGATTTTTCCGCGCAGCTGGGCGTCGATCTGGCTTATGATCCGCTGCTCGTCGCGCGGGGCCAGTTCATCATGGCCTGCGCCGATGCCGGCGTGCCCGCGATCGACGTTCCCTTCATCCGCCTCGACGATGCGGCAGGGCTCGCCGACGAATGCCGCAAGGTGCGCAGCCTCGGCTTTGCCGCCAAGGCCGCGATCCACCCGGCGCAGGTCGATGCGATCAACACCGCGTTCGGCGCGGATGCCGCAGCCCTTGCCGAGGCGCGCGAGGCGATCGCGGCCTATGAGGCCGCCGGCGGCATGGCAATTCGCCACAACGGAAAGATGCTGGAGGCCCCCATCGTGGCGCGGATGCGCGCGATGGTGGCCCGTGAAGCCCAAAAGAACGAAAAGGAGACAATCGATGCGTGATGGAGCCATGGAAGTAGCACCGGGCCGCTTTCGCGAGACCTTCGGCCGCGCGTACGAGGATTTCGTGGTCGGGCATATCTATGAGCACCGGCCCGGGCGCACGATCACCGATGCCGACAATGTGTGGTTCACGCTGCTGACGATGAACACCCATCCGGCGCATTTCGATTACGAATATGCCAAGAAGACCGAGTTCGGAAAACCTCTGGTCTGCTCGCCGCTCACCGTCGCATTGATGGTGGGGATGAGCGTTTCGGATGTCAGCCAGAAGGCGGTGGCGAACCTGGGCTGGGACAATATCCGCCTGACGAACCCTTTGTTTCCCGGCGACACGCTCTACGCCGAGAGCGAAGTACTCGACAAGCGCGAGTCCTCCTCGCGCCCGGAACAGGGGATCGTCACGGTCAAGACCGTCGGCAGGAACCAGCATGGCGATGTGGTATGCACTTTCAGCCGCACCATGCTGATCTGGAAGCGCGGATTCGGCCCTTCGGACGATTGACGCGCAGGGCACAGGGATGATGATCCTCGCGGCCATATGGTTGGCGGCGAGCAGGGGTAGCGGACGGAGTAGTGAACATGGCAAGCCTGCCAAAAGAAGAGATGCGCACGATCGACGCGGATGAGGAGGCGGCCTTTCTCGACGCCATCGACCGCTGGATCGAACGCGAAGTCAAGCCCGTGGTCATGCACCACGACCATAACGACATCTGGCCCGAGGAGCTGGTCGCGCAGATGGTCGAAATGGGGCTGTTCGGTGCCACTATCGGCCAGGAATATGGCGGCCTCGGCCTGCCTGCGACGACCTATGCCAAGATCGTCGCGCGGATCTCGTCGTACTGGATGGCGATCACCGGCATCTTCAACTCGCACCTGATCATGGCGTGCGCGGTCGAGCGTTTCGGCACCCCGGTGCAGAAGGCGAAATGGCTGCCCAAGTTCGCCAGCGGCGAGATTCGCGGTGGGCTTGCGCTGACCGAGCCCAATGCCGGCACCGACCTGCAGGCGATCCGCACGACGGCGGTCCGCGATGGCGATCACTATGTCATCAACGGCACCAAGACCTGGATTTCGAATGCCATCAAGGGCAGCTGCTTTGCGCTGCTGGTCAAGACCGACGCTAAGGCGGACCCGCGCTACAAGGGGATGAGCCTGTTCATCGCCCCCAAGCAGGAAGGCTTCACCGTCGGCAAGAAGTTCGACAAGCTGGGCTACAAGGCGATCGACAGCGCCGAGCTGATCTTCGACAACTATCGTCTGCCTGCCGAGAACCTGATCGGCGGGGTCGAGGGCCAGGGCTTCTTCCAGGCCACTGGCGGTCTCGAGTTGGGCCGCATCAACGTCGCCGCGCGCGGTGTCGGGCTGGCCGACGGGTCGCTGCGCCTTGCCACAGAATATGCGCAATTGCGCCAGACCATGGGCAAGCCGATCGCCGACCATCAGGCGATCCAGCTCAAGATCGGCGAGATGGTGACGCGCGCCCGCGCCGCCCGGCTGCTGACGCTCGATGCCGCCGAAGCCTATGACCGCGGCGAACGCTGCGACATGGAAGCGGGGATGGCGAAATACTTCGCCTCCGAAGCCGCGGTTCGCAATTCGGAAGAGGCAATGCGCATCCATGGCGGCTATGCCTATTCCAAGGAATACGAGATCGAACGCTATTACCGCGACGCGCTGCTGATGTGCATCGGCGAGGGCACCAACGAGATGCAGCGGATGATCATTTCCAAGCAATGGGTGAAGCGGAACCCGGTTTGAGCGAGGAGCAACTGGCATGAGGCTGCCGCTGACCGGTTATCGCATCTTGTCCGCCGAGCAATATGGCGCCGGACCCTATGGCACGATGTTCCTGGCGCAGATGGGCGCGGAGGTCATCAAGATCGAGCCGCCGAACAAGCCGGGACAGCCGGGCGGCGACACCGCGCGCGCGGTGGGGCCTCATTTCCTGCGCGAGAACGAAAGCCTGTATTTCCAGACCTTCAACCTCAACAAGAAGTCGCTGACGCTCGATCTGCAGAGCGAGCGCGGGCGGGCGATCCTGCGCGATCTTGCCGCGACATCGCACGCGATGGTCAACAATCTGCGCGGCGACCTGCCAGCAAGGCTGGGGCTCGATTACGCCGCGCTGGGGCCCGTCAACCCCTCGATCGTGTGCGCGCATCTGTCTGCTTATGGCCGCGACAACCCGCGCGCCAAATGGCCGGGCTATGATTACCTCATGCAGGCCGAGGCCGGGTTCCTGTCGCTGACCGGCGAGCCCGATGGCCCACCGGTGCGCTTTGGCCTGTCGATCGTCGATTTCATGACCGGGACACAGATGACGGTCGGCCTGCTCGCCGCGATGCTCGATGCGCAGCGTTCGGGCACCGGCTGCGACATCGATGTCGACCTGCTCTCCACCGCCGCGCACCAGATGAGCTATCCCGCCGTGTGGTACATGAACGAGGCCGATGTCACCCCGCGCGCCCCGCGGTCTGCGCACCCGTCGGTCACGCCGAGCCAGATGTTCCGCTCCGCCGATGGCTGGATGTTCGTGATGGCGCAGTTGCCCAAATTCTGGACGATCCTCGTCGATACGATCGGCCGCAGCGATCTCAAGGACGATCCGCGCTTCCGCAAGCCCGCCGACCGGCTGGCCAATCGCGATGTGTTGACGGAGGTGCTCGATGCGGTGTTCGGCACGCAGCCGACCCAGCATTGGGTCGACCTGCTCTCGGGCAAGGTGCCGGTGGCGCCGGTGCATGATCTTGCCAGCGCGATGGACAATCCGTTCCTGCAGGAGACCGGCATGATGCAGCAGGTCGAGCACCCCGACCGCCCCGAGCTGCGCGTGCTCGCCAGCCCGATCCGGGTCGATGGCCAGCGGCTGCCCGCGCGCGCCGGGCCGCTGCTGGGCGCGGACAATGACGATGTGCTCGCCAGCATCGGCCTGTCGGCGGACGAGATCGCCGCGCTCAAACGCGACGGCATCGTCTGACCCATGGGCAAGCTTTCCGGCATCACCGTGATCGACCTGTCGCAGTTCCTGCCGGGGCCGATGCTGACGGTGATGATGGCCGATCAGGGCGCGGACGTGATCAAGATCGAGCCTGTGGCGGGTGATCCTGCGCGCCAGATGGCGCCGTTCGAGCAGGACCAGTCGGTGTGGTTTCGCAACCTCAACCGCGGCAAGCGCAGCGCGGTGATCGACCTCAAGACCGACGCGGGCCGCGCGCGGCTCACCGAGCTGATCAAGACCGCCGACGTCTTCGTCGAGGGCTTCCGCCCCGGGGTGATGCAGCGGCTGGGGTTCGATTATCCCGCAGTCAGCGCGATCAACCCGGCCATCGTCTATTGCTCGGTCTCCGCTTTCGGCCAGGCTGGGCCGCTCGCGCATCATCCCGCGCACGATCTGGCCGTGCAGGCGCTGTCGGGCTTTCTTGCTGTCAATGACGGACCCGATGGCACCCCTGTCGTCCCCGGCGTCCCGTCCGCCGACATGGCCGCTGGCCTCACCGGGCTGTCGGCGGTGCTGATGGCGCTGATCGGGCGGCAGCGCACCGGCAGGGGCGACTATGTCGATATCGCGATGTTCGACAGCCTGCTGCCCTGGTGCGCGCATATCGCCGGCAGCGCGATCGCAGGCGGACCTTCGCCGCGCTCGGCCACCCAGCGCTCGCTGGGCGGCGCAGGCTTCTATCAGGTCTACGCCACACACGATGGCCGCCACATTGCGCTGGGCGGGCGCGAGATGAAATTCGTGCAGGTGCTGCTGACCGCGCTGGACAGGCCCGACCTGATCCCGCTGGGCGAGGCCGATGCCGGACCTGCGCAGGCGCCGCTGATCGCCTTTCTGCGTGCAACCTTTGCCAGCCGCAGCCGCGACGAATGGGTCGCATGGTTCGAGGACAAGGACGTCGCCTTCTCCCCCGTGCTCGATTTTGCCGAGGCGCTGGCCAGCGATCATGTGACCACCCGCGGCCTGCTGGTCGAAGCGGGCGGCGCGCACCAGATCGCGCCCGCGATCCGCTTTGCGGGCGAGCCCGACTGGCAACCGGAGGAAGCGCCGGGGCTCGGGACCACGCAATGAGCGCAGCGTTACCCCTCGACGTCGATGTGCATCGAATAGGCGAAGCGGTCGCCGGGATGGTGGCTGACCGACATTTCGAACATCCGCCCGTCCTGGTCGTGATAGCAGCGCAGGATGCGCAGGCATGCGCTGCGCCGCGGAATGTCGAGCGCGGCGGCGACTTCGGCGCTGGCGGGCACGGCCTGGATATCCTGCGTCACCCGCGACATCGACAGACCCGCCGCGTTGCTGATGAACTGGAACAGCGTGTTGCTGCCCGGGTTGATGGTCTGGTCGGCGGCATCGGCAGCGGGCAGGATCTCCTCGACCGCGCGCTTGAGGTCGGCGATGACATAGGCCTCGGTCAGCGCGATCGGCTGGCCATCGGCAATCTGGCGGCGCACCCCGCGGAAGCGGAACCACTTGTCGCTGACCGGCATCGCGATCTGCACCGCGATCGCCTTGGGCAAGGATTGCAGCCCGAGATGGTCATAGGCGATGCGGGTATCGCGCGCATATTGCAGGATTTCGCCCACGTTCGACAGCGGCTGGTGCAGCGCGCCGCCGCGCGCGGCCGCCGGTTGCACCACGGTGCCCGAACCCCGCCTGCGCGCGATCAGGCCCTCGTTCTGCAGCCGCCGCAGCGCCTCGCGCACGGTGAAGCGGCTGACGCCATATTCGGCACACAGCGCGCTTTCGGTAGGAAAGCCGCTGCTGCCTGCAAGCTTGCCCGACAGGATCAGCGCGCGAAGTTCATCGGCAAGCTGCTGATAACGGGGCTTGTCGCCCCCTTTCTCAGGCACCTTTTCCATCAGGGTGTCGGGCGCCTCAACGGGGCTGTTCAACGCGTGCTCCTGCTCCAGTGGCGGGCTCGGAAATTGGGCACATGACCGCCGCGAGCCTCACCCAGCGGCTTAGCGCACATTTGGCCCGTTCGCCAAATGAAAGCGACCGCATGCGCGCCCGGCTGCACCTGCTCGACTGGCTGGCGTGCGTGGCAGGTGCGCGGGCCACGCCGGTCGCCGCCGTGGCACGGACCGCCGAGCCCGACATCCTCACCCGCGCCGCCTTGCTCGGCAATGTGCTCGAGATGGACGATGTCCACCGCGCAGCCCTGCTCCACCCGGGTCCGGTGATCTGGCCCTCTGCGCTGTCTGCCGCGCGGCAGGAAAAGTGCGGCATGGACACAGCGCTCGATGGCGCGGTGCGCGGCTATGAGGCGATGATCGCGGTGGGCGCGACCTTCGATGCGCACCATTATGCGCACTTCCACCCGACATCGACCGCAGGCGGATTTGGCGGCGCGGCAGCGGCAGCCTCGATCTTCGCGCTCGACACCGAAGCAACGGGATGGGCGCTGGGGAATGCGGCATCGGTGACCGGAGGCCTCTGGCGGATGCGCCACGAGGACGTGATGACCAAGGCGATGCATGCCGCGCGCGCTGCGCTCGAAGGCCTGTGGCTGGCGCGGCTTGCCCGCGCAGGCCTCACCGGGCCGGTGCAGGCGCTGGAGGGCGAACAGGGGCTATATGCCGCGATGGTCGAGCATCCCAAGGCGATCGAACTGGGGCCGAACTGGCTGATCCACGCGGTCAGCTTCAAGCCCTGGGCGGCGTGCCGCCATGCGCATGCGGCGATCGATTGCGCGATCGAACTGCAGGCGGCGGGCAAGCTGAACCTTCCGGTCGCTGTCGAGACCTATGCCGATGCGATCCGCTTTTGCGACCGACCGCACCCGGTGACCGAGCTCGACGCGAAATTCTCGATCCAGCACGCTGTTGCCGTCATCGCCGATGGCCGCAAGGCGGGTCCCGAGGACTTCACCGCGCAGGCTATCGCGGCCCTGGCCGACAAGCGCGCACAGGTGTGCGTGCGCGAGGCGGAGGAGTTCACGCGAGTCTACCCCGCACATTTCGGCGCACGGGTGATCAGCGACACTGCCCAGATGACGCTCGCGGACACGCGCGGCGACCCCGAGCGCCCGGCGAGCCCCGAGATGCTCGGCGCGAAGCTGCGCTCGCTGGTGCAATGGGGCGGGCTGAAGCCGGTCGAGGCGGATCGGGCGCGCGAAATCGCGCTGCACGGCACCAGCATCGGCCCGCTGCTCGCCTTGCTCGAGGACTGGCTGGCATGAGCGCAACCTGCGACCTGCTGGCGTTCGTCCGCGCCGATCATGCGCTGCCGGAGCACGTGCGCGCCGCCGCGCTGCACCTGCTGGGCGATACGCTGGCGGTGGGCGCCGCCGGATCCACCGCTCCGGGGGCCGAGGGCGTGCTGCAGGCCGCTCGGGGCTGGGGTGTGGGCGACGACGCGCGGCTGATCGGATCGGACGAGCGCCTGCCCGCAGCATCCGCCGCCTTCGTCAACGGCTTTGCCATCCACTGCCTCGAATGGGATGCAGTGCACGAGCCTGCCGTGGTGCATGCGCTGTCAGTGGTGACCGCCGCGCTGGGTGCGAGCATCAACCGGATGGGCGGGTGCGATCCCGACGACGCGCTGACCGCACTCGCAGTCGGCGTCGATGTTGCGTCGGGGCTGGGGCTGGCGGCGACCAGTCCCTTGAGCTTCTTCCGCCCCGCCACCGCAGGCTGCATCGGCGCGGCGCTGGCGGTGGCACGGATCGAGAAGGTGGAGCGCCTCGAGGACGTGCTGGGCCTTGCCTATTCCTCGCTCGCCGGCACGATGCAGGCGCATGTCGAAGGCTCGATCGCGCTGCCGCTGCAGATCGCCAACGCCGCGCGCGCCGCAATCGCCGCGGTCGATCTGGTCAAGGCCGGGCTGACCGGGCCGCATGATGCGCTCGAAGGGCCGTTCGGATATTTCACGCTGTTCGATTCCGGCGACCTTAGCACCTACACCCGAGAGCTGGGCCGCATCTGGCGGATCGCCGAGATCAGCGTGAAGCCCTATCCTTCGGGCCGCGCCAGCCATGCCGTGCTGGGCACGCTTAGCGATCTGGCGCTCGACCCTGCTGCCGTGGAGTCGATCGAGGCCTATGTCCCGCCGCTGATCGCGCGGCTGGTGGGGCGTCCTGTCATCGCCGACATGACGCCAGCCTATGCGCGGCTGTGCCTGCCGATGCTCGCCGCACTGATGATCACCGATGGCCGCATCGACCCGCGCCGGTTCGTGCCCGAAACGCTGGCGGACCCCGCGCTGCAGGCGCTCGCGTGCAAGCTCGCCATCACCGTGGACGGCAATCCCGATCCCAATGCGCTGTTCCCGCAAGCTCTGGTGGTGCGCCTCGCCGATGGCAGCACCATCGAGCGCGCGATCCCGCATACTTTGGGCAGCCCCGATGCGCCTTTGTCCGCGGCAGGCACCGCCGCCAAGCGTGCGCTCGCCCGCGAGTTGGCAGGTGATGTCCCCGATGCGCGGCTGTTCGACGATCCGCTTGTCTACTTCACAAACCCCACCTGTTTGTCCCGAGCGCAATCGAGGGACGTGGCGCAAAGTCCCTCGACTGCGCTCGGGACAAACGGAAAAGGAGCAACAGTCCTCCCATGACCTTCCCCAGCTATTTCGAAGCCTTTGACGCGAAACAGATGCTCGCCGATTACCCGGTCGGGGATGCGTTCACGCAGCGCTATACCGGCATGAGCCGCGACGAGCTTTTCGCCATCCAGGACCGCCAGTTCCGCCGCCTGATGCAGCGCGGCTGGCAGATCCCGTTCTACCGGCGGCTGTGGGGCAATGCGGGGATCGAGCCGGGGGATATCAAGGGGCTGGCCGATATCGCCAAACTGCCGGTGTACGACAAATCGGACCTGATGGCCTCGATCGCCGACCACCCGCCGTTCGGCGATTTCGCCGGGATCGACAGCAGCGATCCCAGCCGCGCGCCTGCCATCTTCCACACAACCTCGGGCACCACGGGACGCCCGCAGGCCTTGCTGTTCGGCCCCAAGGGGCGCGAGATCACCAATCTGCTGGTGGGCCGCATGTACCGCTGGCAGGGCCTCCAACCCTCCGACGTCATCCAGTCGGTCTATGGCCATGGCATGATCAATGGCGGGCATTACATCCGCGAGGCCGTCACCCATTTCACCAACTCGCTGTTCCTCTCGGCAGGCACCGGTATCGAGACGCGTTCGCTCAATCAGGTCAACCTGATGGCCGATTTCGGGGTTACCGTGCTGGTCGGCTTTGTCGATTACATCCGCAAGCTCGCCGAAACTGCTGCTGCCGAAAAGCTGATGGAGCAGATCAACATCCGCATGATCTGCGGGCATCTGGGCACCGAGGACCGCGCATCGGTGGAAGCCGCGTGGGGCGGGGCCAAGGCGTTCGACTGGTATGGCGTGGGCGATACAGGGTCGATCGCGGGCGAGGGGCCCGAGCGCGACGGGCTGTATGTGTGGGAGGACGCGCAGTATCTCGAGCTGCTCGACATCGACACCGGCAAGCCCGTAGCGCCCGGCGAGACCGGCGACATGGTGGTCACCTGTCTGTTCAAGGACGATGTCGCCCCCTGCATACGCTTCAACACGCATGACATCACGCACGAGCTCACCGGCGCCAACGCCACCGGCATGGCGTTCAAGCGCATCGCGGGGTTCAAGGGCCGCAGCGACAACATGGTCAAACTGCGCGGCATCAACGTCTTCCCGCACGCGATCGGTGCGCTGATCGAGAACCGCAGCGACTTGACCGGCGAGTTCGTCTGTCGGCTGGTGCGCGATCCTTCAACGCAGCGCGACGATATGACGGTGACCCTCGAAAGCCGCGGCGGCACTGACTCCAGCGCGCTCGCCGAACTGCTGCGCCGCGGGCTGGGGGTCGAGGTCAGCGTCGATCTGGTCGCGCCCGGAGGCACCGCCCCGCTGACGCAGATCGAGGTGCGGCAAAAGCCGATCCGGCTGATCGACGAGCGGGGGGTATGAGCGCGGCCAACCTTGCTCCCCTCCCTGGACAGGGAGGGGCTGGGGGTGGGTGGATGCGAGCACCACTGTCGGCTCCATCTCGCCTACCCACCCCTAACCCCTCCCTGAAAGGGAGGGGAAGGTGACCCTCGACCCCTACAACGCCTTTGTCGAACACGCCCCCGACGCTCCCACATCGTCCGGCTCCCTCACCAGCATCACCATCGGCGTGAAGGCCAACATCGCGGTCGCAGGCCTGCACTGGACCGCCGGCATGGCGCTGTTCCGTGACCGGATCGCCAGCGAGGACGCCGAAGTCGTGGCCCGCCTGCGCGCTGCCGGGGCGTCGATCACCGGCATCCTCAACATGGAAGAGGCAGCGCTCGGCGCCAAGACCGACAACCCATGGTTCGGCGCCACCCACAACCCGCACCGGATGGGCCATACCCCCGGAGGCTCCTCGGGCGGCAGCGGCGCGGCGGTCGCCGCAAAGCTGTGCGACGCGGCGCTTGGCACCGACACGATGGGATCGATCCGCATCCCGGCGGCCTATTGCGGCATCTATGGCTTCAAGCCGGGCCCCGAGCGCGTCAGCCAGCATGGTCTCGAGCTCGCCGAGCCCGGCTTCGATGCAATCGGCCCGCTGGCGCGCTCGCTCGATCTGCTCGAAAAGGTCGCGCGCGTCATCTCCGAGTTCGGCGAAGCGCCTGCCGCGCTCGGATGTGCGACACTGGCCGATCTTGGCGCCGTCGAATGCGAGCCGGCGGTGCTGGAGGGTTTCGGCGCGGCAAGGTCCGCGATCGGCGAGATCGCGCACGTCACCCTGCCCCACCCGCTCTCGCGGGTGCGCTATGCCGGGTTCATACGGACCGTGCGCTTCATGGCCACGCACTTCGCCGACGCCGACCCGGCCCTGCTCTCCGATCACCTCAGGCGGCTGATCGCCTATGGCCCGCGCCGGGCGGAGGCGGACTGGGCCGAGGACCAGCGCGTACTGGCCGAAACGGCGGACGCGGTGCGCGCGATCGTCGCCGACCATGGCACCTTGCTGCTGCCCACCGCGCCGCAGACCGCGTTTGCGCATTGCACCACAGCCCCCGCCAACCAGGCCGATTTCACCTGCCTCGCCAATGTCGCAGGCCTGCCCGCGCTCGCTCTGCCCGCAGGGTTCAGCGCCGATGGCCTGCCCGTCGGCGTGCAACTGATCGGCGCGACGGGGAGCGAGGTTGCCCTGTTCGCCCGCGCGCGCGCGCTCGATGCCGCGCTCGCCGCCTATCGCCCGCCCACTCTAGCCAAGGAGCCCGTCCCATGAAGATCATCGTGCTGTTCAATCTCAAGCCCGGCGTATCGGTCAGCGACTATGAAGACTGGGCGCGCACCCGCGACATCCCCGGCGTCAACGCGCTGTCGTCGGTCAGCAGCTTTACCGTGCACCGCGCGACCGGGCTGTTCGGATCGGACGCCGCCTCGCCCTACGCCTATATCGAGATCATCGACATTGCCGCGATGGACCCGTTCATCGCCGACATCAGCACCCCCGAATTCCAGGCGATGGCCGCGCCCTTCCAGGATTATGCCGACAACCCGCAGTTCATCCTCACCGAGGATCTGTGATGCGCCGGTTCGAGGGGAAGACGATCGTCGTCACCGGCTCGGGCAAGCACAAGGGGCTGGGCCAGGCGATCCTGCAGCGTTTTGCCGATGAGGGCGCGAACTGCGTGCTCTCGGACCTCGTCATCGATGCCGAGGCGCAAGAGGTCGCCGGCGAACTGCGCGGGCGCGGGGCCAAGGTTGCGGCGATCGCGTGCAACGTCGCCAAAGCGGACGAATGCCGCGCGCTGGTCGATGGCGCGATCGCCGCGTTCGGGTCGCTCGATGTCTTCGTCAACAATGCTGGGATCGGCTTCATGATGAAGCCTTTGCTCGATGTCGACCCGGCCGACTGGGACCAGGTGCTCGCCGTCAACCTGTCGGGCGCGTTCTACTGCACCCAGGCTGCGGCCAGGGCGATGATCGCAGGTGCGCGCGGCGGGCGGATCATCAACATCGCCAGCCAGGCCGCCAAGACCGGCTTTCCGCACCTGCCCGCCTATGTCAGCTCGAAGCACGGCATGGTCGGGCTGACGCGCGCGAGCGCGGTGGAGCTGGGCGCGCACGGGATCACCGTCAACGCGGTCTGCCCCAACCATGTGACGACTGGCCTGGGCGCGCAGCAGAACGAGTATTTCTCGAAGCTCTTGGGCTTTGCCAGCGTCGAGGCGTATCTTGCCAACATGAAGGCCAAGAACCCGATGGGCCGCCCAGGCCTGGCCAGCGACACCGCGTCCGCCTGCGCCTGGCTGGCGAGCGACGATGCGGTGTACGTCACCGGCGAGGCGCTCAACGTCTCGGGCGGCGAGGAGATGCACTGACGCAAACCTCCTCTCCCCTTGCGGGAGAGGATACGAAGCCTTGCGAGCTTGCTCGCCAGGCGCAGTTGGAGAGGGGGGCGCAAGATCGCCACCGCAGCATCACCCTCTCCCAGCTTCGACTAGGACCTTGCCAGGTCCAAGTCTGCGCAACCCTCTCCCGTCAAGGGAGAGGGGTTTTGGAGACGAAGTGAAATGATCGAAGAACGGATCGACTGGCCAAACGGCGCGAAGCTGGCGTTGAGCGTCGTGGTCAATGTCGAGGAAGGCAGCGAGATGACCATCGCGCGCGGCGACCGGGGGATGGAACCGGTCGACGAGCTGGGTGTCCACGTCAAATCCGCCATCCGCAACTATGGCAACGAGAGCAACTATCTCTACGGCATCAAGGCCGGCGCGCCGCGCGTGGTCAAGCTCTTGAAGCGCTATGACATCATGGCGAGCTGGACGGTGGCGGCGATGGCGCTGGAAAATCATCCCGAGATCGCTGCGGCCATCGTCGAGCTGGGCCACGAGCCGGTCAGCCATGGCTGGCGCTGGGTGCACCAGTTCAAGATGGACGAAGCGGCCGAGCGCGAGTTCATCGCGAAGGCCGTCGACTCGATCGAGAAGACCACGGGCACCCGTCCCTATGGCTGGCTGTCGCGCTATCTGCACACCGACAACACCCGCCGCCTGCTCAGCGAGGCCGGGTTCGAATATCATATGGACGACTATTCGGGCGACATTCCCTATTGGGACCGCGACACCGTGCCCGGCAAGCCGATGGTGATCATGCCCTATCAGCTCGACACCAACGACATGAAGATGTGGACCGATCCGGCGATGACGCCGAACCAGTGGCTCGACTACGCGGTGCGCTGCTTCGACCAGCTCTATGCGGAAGGCGAGGAGGGCAATCCCAAGATGATGTCGCTGGGGCTGCACCTGCGGATCATCGGCAGGCCCGGGCGCATCTGGGCGCTGGAGGAGTTCTTCCGCCATGTGCGCAGCAAGAACGACGTGTGGGTGACGACAAGGCGCGCGATCGCGCAGCATTTCGCCTGGACGGTGAAGCCATGACCCTCTCCCTTACCCTCGATAACCGCATCGCGCACCTGATCGTCGACCGGCCCGACAAGCGCAACGCGTTCACGCAAAGCATGTGGGAACAGCTGCCCGGGCGCATCGACCAGGCGATGATCAACCCCGATGTCCGCGTGATGATTCTGCGCGCGAGCCAGCCGGGTGCGTTCAGCGCGGGGGCGGATATCGCCGAATTCGGTGCAGGCGCGCAGGACCCGCACTGGCGCACCAAAAACCAGGCCGCGATTCGCCGCGCGATGGAGACGCTGGCGCGCGCGCCCAAGCCGGTGATCGCGCAGATCGAGGGCGACTGCATCGGCGGCGGCTGCGGGCTCTCGCTGGCCTGCGATTTCCGCATTGCGGCGCCTGCCGCGCGGTTCGGGATCACGCCTGCCAAACTGGGCCTTGTCTATTCACTGCATGATACCAAGCTGCTGGTCGATCTGGTGGGCCCAGCGGCGGCCAAGCGCATGCTGTTCACCGCGCAGCTGATCGATGCGGACCAGGCGCTGCGGATCGGGCTGATCGACGAACTGGCCGACGATGCCGCCGCCGCCGCAGAAGCGCTTGCGCTTCAAATCGCCCAGGTTTCGTCGCATAGTGTGCGCGCCAGCAAGGCGATGATCAGCCGCATCCTCCACGGCCAGGCCGAGGACGATGCCGAAACGCTGGCGCAGTTTTCCGATGCCTTTGGCGGGCCGGATTTCGCCGAGGGCGTCGCGGCGTTCCTCGCCAAGCGCAAGGCGGAGTTCTGACAGGATGGATGGCGTGGCATCACCTGCAACCGTGCGCCGCCGCTATGTCGACGGCCCTTTCGGCCAGATTCACGTGCGCGAGGCAGGACAGCCCGATCCGGCCCATCCGAGCCTTGCCTGCTTCCATATGAGCCCGATGACCGGGCGCACCTTCGAGCGTTTCATGGGGCCGTTGTCCGCGATCAGCGGGCGGCATGTGATGGCGTTCGACACGCCGGGCTTCGGCATGTCCGATGCCCCGCCGCGCCCGCCCGCGATCGCCGATTATGCAGATGCGCTGATCGCGGGAATCGAGGCGATCGTCGAAGACCGCGCGGTCGACCTGATGGGCTATCACACCGGATCGATGATCGCCTGCCAGCTGGCCGCCGAGCGCCCCCGGCAGATCAGGCGGCTCGTGCTGGTCTCCGCGCCGGTGTTCAGCGCCGAGGACCTCGCCCAGATGCGCGCCGAATACCGCCATCGCGCGCCAGAGGCCGATGGCAGCCACATCCTGCACCGCTGGCAGCGCTTTCACCACCACTTCTCGGCCGGCGGGCTGCCACTCGACGCGATCAACGATGCCTTTCCCGATGGGCTGATGGGCCGCAATATCGAGCATTGGGGGCATGATGCCGCGTTCGGCTTTGCTCCGGGGATGCGGCTGGCGGACGTCGATCAGCCGGTGCTGCTGCTCAACCCCGAGGATGACCTGCGCGCGCACACCCTGCCCGCACCCGCGTTGCTGCACCATGCTCGCATGGTGATGCTCGATGGCTGGGGCCATGGCTTTCTCGATCTGCATGCGAACGAGGCCGCCGCTTTGGTCGAGAGTTTTCTGGCCGCACAGGCCGACCCCTTTGCCGCACTGACCTTGCCCGCCTGCACAAGAAAGCCTGTCCTGTCCGCATAACCGAAAGGCCCACCGATGTCGCATCACCTCAAGCACGGAACGATCATGGGGGGCGTTGTCGTCACGCCCGATCTGGACGCGGCATTGGCCGATTATCAGGGGCGGCTGGGGCTCGATCTGGTCGAGACGGGCCCGCTTGCTGCCGATCTTGCCGCGAGCTGGGGGTGCCCACAGAGCGCAGGCGCGCCTTATGCGATGCTGCGCCCCCAAAGCGGCGCGCACTGCTTTATCCGGCTGGTCGAGCAGGCAGACCATCCCGATTTCAAACCCACCCGCACCTATGGCTGGGCCGCTTATGAGCTGACGGTCAAGGACGTGTTCGGCTGGCCAGATCGGCTCGAGGGCAGCGGGTTTCGCGTCATCGGCCCGCCCAAGGAGATCGCGGGCCTGCCCTATTTCATCCCGATGCAGGTTCTGGGGCGCGGCGACGAGATGATCTATCTGAACGAGGTGGCGATGGATACGCCCTCGTCCGACCTGCCCAGGGCAATGAGCCTGACCGACCATATCTTCATCGTGATCCTCGCGGCGCAGGACCGGATGGCCTCGGTCGACTGGTACCGCCACGCGCTCAGGCTCGACGAGGGTGACAGCTACACGCTCGAATACTCGATGATCAACGCTGCCTTCGCCAAGCCGGCGGGAACGCAGACGGTCATCACCATGGTGCAGAACGAGCGGCTGCCGATCCTGGAGATCGACGATTATCCGCCGGAAGCGACCATCCGCCCCGCGCATGCCGGCATGCTGCCGCCGGGCAACGCGATGGTGACGCTGGCGGTCGAGAGCTTCGACGATCTCGACGTGGAATTCCTGACCGAGCCGGTGCTGCGGCATGGCGACCTGTACATGGGCAACATGGCCGCCACGGTGCGCGGGCCCTCGGGCGAACTGATCGAGCTGATCGAGACCGGGCTTTCTTGACAGGCATGGCGTTACGGGGGCAGGCGTGAGGCGGATCGGGCTGATCGGGACGGTTCCGAACCCGCTTCAGCGCACCGGCCCCGCACCCAAGCTGGCAGTGCTGCTGCCCGGACTGGAGCTGGTCGCCTATCCCTCGCGCGTCCCGGCCTTCCCCTACACCCCCCTCGAACAGTCAATGCAGGCGCTGGGGCATGCCGAGGCCGCGCTGCAGGCGGCCGAAGATGGCTGCGGCGCGGTGGTGATCGACAGCGTCGGCGATTACGGACTCGCCGCGATGCTGCGCGTCCCCGCAATCGGATCGGGCGAGGCGGGGCTGGCCGAGGCGGCGGCGCAGGGCCGCAGGTTCGGGATCGTCACCGTCTGGCCCGAATCGATGAACTTCATCCTGGCAGAACGGCTTGCCGCAAGCGGCTGCGCGCACGCCTGTGTCGGCATCATCAATGTCGGCGAGAACAGCGACACCGAGGTGCTCGCCGGGCCCGACGGCTATCTGACGCAGATCCGCGAAGGCCGCGAGGGCGTTGTGCACAAGGTGCTCGCGGGCGTAGCCGAGCTTGACGCGCGCGGCGCGCAGGCGGTGATGCTGGGCTGCACCTGCATGTCGGGCATGGCCGATGGAATCGCGGACGCGGTCGACATCCCGATCATCAACCCGCTTGCCGCAGGTGTCAGGGCAGCGATCACGGCACCGCCGCTAACCGTGACACCGCATCTGCGCGAAGGCCGCGCCGAACTGCTGCGCGCGATGGTGGGTGCGATTGCGGGCGAACCCGCCGAAGACTGCCCAGTCTGCATCGGCTGACGCGGTCCCCTGCGAAGGCAGGGGCCCATCTCCTGCTCCAGCAAGATGGCGTTGCGGATGAGAGATGGGCTCCCACCTTCGCGGGAGATGGATAGGGCTTCGTTGCTTTACCCCGTCAGGGAACCAGCAGCGTCGATCCGCTCGTCGCGCGTGATTCGAGATCACGGTGCGCCTGCGCCGCCTGTTCGAGCGGATAGGTCTGGCCGATGGTGACCTTGACCTTGCCCGATCCGATCATCTCCCACAGCCGCGCTGCGCCGGCTGCGCGTTCGGCGGGGTCGGTGTAGTAATCGAACAATGTGGGCCGGGTGTTGTAGAGCGAGCCTTTGGTCGCGAGCACGCCCAGGCTGATCCCGGTCACCGGCGCGCTGGCATTGCCATAAGAGACGATCAGCCCGCGCTTGCCCGTGCTGTCGAGCGAGGCTTCCCAGGTATCGAGCCCGACGCCATCGAACACCACGCGCACCCCCGCCCCGCCGGTCAGTTCGCGCACGCGCTTGGCGGTGTCCTCGCGGGTATAAAACACGATATGGTCGGCGCCCGCTTGCCGCGCGAGCGCGGCCTTGGCCTCGCTGCTCACCGTACCGATCACCGTCGCGCCCACGGCCTTGAGCCATTGCACAAGGAGAAGCCCCACCCCGCCGGCGGCGGCATGGACCAGCACCGCCTGGCCCGGCTGGACCCTGGCGCAGCGCTCGACCAGAAACTCGGTGGTACAGCCCTTGAGCAGGGCCGCAGCCGCGATCTCGTCGGAAATGTTGTCGGGCAGCTTGAACAGGCTCGAGGCCGCGACATTGCGCACATCGGCATAGGCACCGCGCGCCGGGCCGAAGGTCGCGACGCGGTCGCCTGCCGCCAGGCCCTCGACGCCTTCGCCCACCGCTTCGATAATGCCTGCCGCTTCCAGCCCCAGGCCGCTGGGCAGCTCCACCGGGTAGATCCCGCCGCGATGATAGGTGTCGATATAATTGAGGCCAACCGCGGTCTGGCGCAGCGTCACCTCACCTGCACCGGGTGCGGGGACATCGACCGTGTGCCACTCGATCACTTCGGGCCCACCGGTCCGCGCGAACATCGCTGTGCGTGCCTGCATCATTCTGCTCCATCCAATGTGCAACTGGCCTGCATCCAGCGCTGGTTGATTCCGACCCGGACCGCACCGGGGTCGGCCCAACCATAGGCGACCGCCCGGTTCGTGTCATCGGGGGTAAAGACATAGAGCACGAGGCTCGGGGGATTGCGGGTCGGCTCGGGCCAGACCACATTGCGGATACGGATGATCGCTTCAGGCGCGCCGCTGTCGCCGCCGCCAAGCCGCAACCGCCCGCCCTGATCATGCGTGCGCATGTTGCTCTTGAACAGCCAGTCCTCGTTGTTCTCGGACGTGGCGCCGGAAGATCCAGCGGCATCGCGCTTCACCGTCAGCCAGCAGGTGAACGGCCGCGCCCTGCGCAGCAGCGAATTGCTGCCATCGGGAAGGCGCAGTGTCATGCCTGCGCCATCGATCCGCAGCGGCACGGTCGCCCCGGCACAGCCTTTGCTTTGCGGCGAGAAGGTCATCGCGCCATAGGACGACCCGGTCAGACCCAGCGTGCAATCGCCGATGCGCCATCGATCGGCGCTTGCGACCACAGGCACGCTGGCCAGCACGGTTCCGAACCGGTCGATCGTCTGCCAGACCAGCGCCGAACCCTCGCCCGGATCGATCTGTACCCCGGTCCACGGCGGCGGCGTGCGGCCGGCCTCGCCGTCGAAATACACCTGCTCCTCGTTGGTGAAGATGCCCTGGGCAATGGGCGCCGGCTGGGTCAGCGCGGGGCTGGCGACGCCCATCAGCAGCGCGGGGAGAAACGATGTCATCGTTGCATTGAAGCGGCGGCGGGCGCCCGGGTCAATCGAAATGTCCGGACAAATTGCGCTTCACGAAGGACGTGCTAGTCTTGGCGCCCATGATGGCAGGAGACGATGATGGTCCGGATGTTCTGTATGGCTGCGGCATGGCTGTGCCTGGCGCTGGTTCCTTTGCGCGCAGCGCCCGAAGAGAACGCGCGCGCGGTGCTGGAGCGCGCGGTCGAGGCGGCGGGCGGCGAGGCCTGGCTCAACCCAACGACGCTGTATCTGGCAGGCCATGCGGTCTTCTATGCGCCCGACAGCGCCACCCCGCGCAGCACCGCGGACGACTATCGCATGTGGCGCGCGATGAATCCGAACCGCACCACCGCGCACGGCGCAGACGGCAAGGTACGGATCACCGCAAAGTCCGGAGACAGGCTGATGTTCGAGGTCGGGTATGACGGGACCACCACTTGGACCGAAAAGGGCGTGATGCCCAAGGACCAGGCCGATGCCTATTGGGCGAGCAATTTCGGCTTCGGCATCATCCGCGAGGCGCTGGGCACCGGGTTCACGTTGGAACGCGCGCCCGATCGCGATGTCGGCGGCCACCCAATCGCTCTGATACGGGTAATCTCCCCCGATGGTGCGACCACCCTGTTCGGCATCGACCGGCAGAGCCACTATATCCGCTACATGGGTTTCGTCACCCCGCGCGGCTTTCACGAGCGGTATTATGACGACTTTATCCGCCTGCCCTCAGGCTGGGTGCAGGCGCGCGAGGTCACGCTGTATTACAACGGGGTGAAAGCGAACACGGTGTACTGGCGCGATGTGAAGGTTGGTGAACCCATCGACCCGGCGTTTTTTGAACCGCCGTCATCTCCCGACACTAAGCCGACCTAAGGCCAATTTCTACCTTGAGCAGGGGCTTATCCGCAGCGATCTAAGAGCTGCCTCATCTGCCTGCTCTATAACTTTGAGCGTCCCAATCACCGGGTGGTACCGCTCAAAATAATCCGCTACGGGCTAAGCCGCAAATGGGAGGGCAAAGTCTTGACGCGCAAGTTTTTCGGCACCGACGGCATTCGCGGGCGCACTAACAGTGGCTTCATGACCGCAGCGATGGCGATGGCGGTGGGCCAGGCGGCAGGTGAGCATTTCCTCCGAGGCGCGCACAAGCACAGGGTCGTGATCGGCAAAGATACCCGGCTCTCGGGCTATATGATGGAAAATGCGCTGGTCGCAGGCTTTACCAGCGTGGGCATGGACGTGGTCCTGGTGGGGCCGATGCCCACGCCGGCGGTGGCGATGCTCACCCGCTCGATGCGCGCGGACCTTGGCGTGATGATCTCCGCCAGCCATAACCCGTTCCAGGACAATGGCATCAAGCTGTTCGGCCCCGATGGCTTCAAGCTTTCGGACGAGGACGAGCTACGCATCGAGGCGCTGCTGGACGCAGGCAATCCCAGGCTGGCTGAGTCAGAGGCCATCGGCCGGGCGCGCCGCATCGAGGATGCAAGTGGCCGCTATCTTCACGCTATCAAGAATTCGCTACCCGACCAGGTGCGACTTGATGGCCTCAAGATCGTCATCGATTGCGCGCATGGCGCCGCGTATCAGGTCGCACCATCGGCCTTCTGGGAGCTGGGGGCGGAGGTTGTGGCCATCGGCGTGACCCCCAACGGCCTCAACATCAACGACCGGGTCGGTTCCACCCATGTCGAGACGCTGCAGGAGCGTGTCGTCGCATCTGGCGCGGACATCGGGATTGCGCTGGATGGCGATGCGGACCGGCTGATCGTGGTCGACGAACAGGCCAAGGTCGTCGACGGCGACCAGATCATGGCGCTGATCGGTGCCAGCTGGGCGCGGCAGGGTCGACTGCGCGGCGGAGGCGTGGTCGCGACCGTAATGTCGAACCTGGGGCTGGAGCGGTACCTGCAGGCGCAGGGGCTCGAGCTGATCCGCACCAAGGTGGGGGACCGCTACGTGCTGGGCGCGATGCGGGCCGGCGGCTACAATGTCGGCGGCGAGCAATCGGGGCACATGATCCTGCTCGACCACGCGACAACCGGCGACGGCACGGTCGCTGCGCTGCAGGTGCTGGCCGAGCTGGTGCGCGAAGGCAAGCCTGCGAGCGACCTGCTCCACGTGTTCGATCCGGTGCCGCAGCTGCTCAAGAATGTCCTCTGTGGATGGCTCCCGCGTTGCAAGCATAAAGTGATGATCAGGTGATGGGTCGGGTGCAGTCGTCTGTCCGGCCTGTTGATGCAGTCGGCATGGACTGCTGGCCCTGATGGGGTCCGCGAACATGGTCCCGATCGGCTTTGCAGGCTGTAACGCCTTCGCCATTCGTTGGGTTGTCCTTGTTCCCGGTCCGACCGGTTCGTTCCATCACATCGCTTTGCTCTCACAACGTCGTGAAGCTGATCTCCTCAGCTAAGCTCTTGATCTCTCATGCAGCCAGTATCGGCGCATGACCGCGCTCGAAGACTCCGCCCCGCGCCATGATCGCCCATGCGATCCGCGCCATCTTGTTGGCGATGGCAACCGAGGCGACGCGCGCGGGCTTTCTGGCGAGTAGAGCAACAAAGCGCGGATCGACCGTCTCGGGCTTGCTCCTGGCAGATCGGATCAATGCGGTTGCACCGACAACGAGCAGCTGGCGCAGATAGTTGTCGCCCATCTTGGTGATCCGCCCGAGGCGTTCCTTGCCACCGCTCGATCGCTGGCGCGGTGTCAGCCCCAGCCAGGCTGCGAACTGTCGTCCCGACTTGAACTGTGCGGCGTCGCCTACCGATGCGGCGAGCGCAGTAGCGCCAACGGGTCCGATGCCAGGGATCGTTGCAAGGCGCCGGGCCCGTTCGTCACTGCGCTGCAGAGCAGCAAGACGAAGATCGAGCTTGCGCAACTGTGTGTGCAGTTGGAGCACCTGCCCGGCTAGCACACCGACGACGTTCGCCGCTTCGTCCGGCAGATCTAGCTCGGCCTCACCATCGACGATCTTTCGCGCCATCTGCAACGCCTTTTCAACGCCGACCGGGATCGCAATGCCGAGCTCGGCAAGCACGCAGCGCATCATGTTGACCAGCTGCGTGCGCTGCTTGATCAGCAGGCTGCGCGCACGGTGGATCGACAGCGCGGCCTGCTGCTCGCGCGATTTGATCGGCACGAACCGCATCGTCTGGCGCGTCACCGCTTCGCAGATCGCCTCGGCATCGGCAGCGTCGTTCTTGCCGCGCTTCACGTAAGGCTTCACGTAAGACGCCGGCATCAGCCGAACTTCGTGCCCGAGCTTCGTCAGCTCGCGCGCCCAGTGATGCGACGTCCCGCAGGCCTCGGCGCCCACCAGGCACGGCGGTAGCTTTGCGAAGAACGGCAAGACCTGCGCTCGCCGCAGTGTCTTGCGGAGCACCACCTCACCGGTGGCGCTCACGCCGTGAACCTGAAAAACATTCTTGGCCAGATCGAGGCCGATTGTGCTAATCTCCATGACGGGTGGCTCCTTTGCTCGGGTTTGCATGACAGCAACCCATATTGGCACCAAGATGCCGTGAGCGGGAGCCATCCACCTCATCCGCTTTGCCGGTGGCAAGCCGCTGGACAATCCGCGTGTGCAGGAGGTCATCGCGGAAGCCGAAGACGAACTGCGCGGACGCGGGCGACTGGTCATCCGTCCTTCGGGAACCGAACCTGTGATCCGCGTGATGGCCGAAGGCGACGACGCCAAGCAAGTCGAGGCAGTTGTCGATCGAGTTTGTGCTATCGTGACAGAGGTTGCGGTCTGATATTGTACCAAGTGCACTGATGCTGGATTGTTATAAATTTTGTGATCTATCGCTAAGTGGAGTGAGCAGAAAATGTTTGAGCAGGCGCTGGCTGCAATCATTTTGGCGGCGGGCCAGGGCACACGGATGAAGTCCGATCTGCACAAGGTGCTACACCCTGTTGCCGGGCTGCCGATGCTGCATCACCTGCTGGAAAGCCTGAGCGCGGCGGGGGCCGCGCGCCAGGTCGTCGTTGTGGGAGCACGACGCGAGCAGGTGGAGGCATCGGTCGCGCCGCGCGGCGTCGCCATCGCCCACCAGGCCGAGCAACTGGGCACCGCGCATGCCGCGTTGCAGGCGCGGGAGGCGCTGGCCGATTTCGATGGCATCGCAATCGTGTGCTTCGGCGATACGCCGTTCCTGCAACCCGACACCATTCGCCGCCTGACCGATCGGCTTTCCGCAGCGGACGGCCCACGCGTTGCGGTGCTGGGCTTCACGCCCGATGACGCCAAGGCCTATGGCCGGATCATCGCCGATGCTTCGGGCAATATCGCCAAGATGGTCGAGTTCAAGGACGCGAGCGATCACGAGCGCGGCGTCAAGCTGTGCAATTCCGGCGTCACCGCGGTGCGCACCGCCGACCTCTGGTCGCTGCTCGACCGCGTCGGTAATAACAATGCGGCAGGCGAGTATTATCTCCCGGATATCGTGATGCTGGCGATCCAGGACGGCGACCGCGCGGTGGTGGTCGAGACCGACCCCGACGAGCTGATCGGGATCAACAGCCGCGCCGAGCTCGCCGAAGCAGAGGCCATCTGGCAGGCGCGCCGCCGCGCGCAGGCGATGGCCGATGGCGCGAGCCTGGTTGCGCCCGAAACAGTATGGTTCGCGCACGACACGATTGTCGGCCGCGATGTGGTGATCGAACCCAATGTGATGTTCGGCCCCGGTGTCACCATCGCCGACAATGTCGTGATCCACGCCTTCAGCCATCTCGAAGGGGCAACCATCGCCAGCGGCTGCTCGGTCGGCCCGTTCGCGCGGCTGCGCCCCGGTGCACAGATGCAGGAGGGGGCGAAGGTCGGCAATTTCGTCGAGATGAAGAAGGCGGTGCTGGGTCCCGGCGCCAAGGCCAGCCACCTGACGTATTTGGGCGATGCGACTGTCGGCGCAAACGCCAATATCGGCGCAGGCACGATCACCTGCAACTACGACGGCTATTTCAAATACCAGACCGTGATCGGTGAGAACGCGTTCATCGGATCGAACAGCTCGTTGATCGCGCCTGTGAAGATTGGCCGTGATGCCATTGTCGCGGCAGGCAGTGCCGTCAGCCGCGACGTCGCCGATGGCGAACTCCGCCTGGTCCGCGCCGAGCAACTGGTCAAACCCGGCTGGGCCGACCGCTTCCACGACGCGATGCGGAGCGAGGCCAACCTGCGCGCATGAGCAATCACGACTTGGAAAGAGATGTACCTAAAAGTTCGTTTATTCATGGACTGCTGTTTCATTTGGAGCCATCTCGCTTGCCTGCTGCCGGTTGGGAGGACACCGAAATAGGATGTTTCCACCTATCGGAGGTCCACAATGCAACGAAGGAAATTTAGCCGCGAGTTCAAGCTTGAGGCGGTGAAGTTAGTTTGCGAGCGCGGGGGCGCAGTTGCGCAGGCTACTCGTGATCTGGGTGTGCACGAGACCGTACTGCGCAAATGGGTGAAGGAGTTTGCCGCCGATCCGGGACACGCATTCACCGGGCACGGGCAGATGAGGCCCGAGCAGTTGGAGATCGATCGTTCCAGGCGCGAGGTGGCCAAGTTGAAGGCGGAGCGCCATCCTAAGAATGCCCGCCGCCTACTTCGCGGAGGACTCGAAATGAGGTTCGCCTTCATCGCGAAGCACCGAGGGATATGACCGGTGGCATGGATGTGCGGGGCGCTCGGTGTCTCGCGAAGCGGGTTTCATGCCTGGCTCACCCGAGCGCCTTCGCAGCATGCTCGCGATGGCGAGGTGATCGGCGCCAGGGTCAAAGCCAGCCATGTTGGCAGTTACCGCACCTACGGTGCCCGCCGTGTCTGGCACGACCTGCTCGCCGAAGGTATCTCCTGCGGCCTGCATTGGGTCGAACCGCTCATGCACGCCGCTGGGGCTGCAGGCGCGGCCCGCTCGTCGCGGACTGCCGAAAGATCAGGGCGAACGCTCGGTCATCGCAGGCAACGTGCTGGATCGCCAGTTCACGGCAGACAGGCCCAACCAGAAGTGGGTGGCCGACTTTACCTATATCTGCGCTGCGGAGGGATGGCTCTACTTGGCCGTTATCGACCTGTACTCCCGTAGGGTGGTCGGCTGGTCGATGAGCGACACCATGACAACCTAGCTCGTTACCGACGCGCTGATCATGGCGATCTGGCGGCGGGGCAAGCCAGATGCCCTGCTGCATCATTCGGACCAGAGCAGCCAATATACCAGTGAGCAGTTCCAGCGGCTGATGGCTGACAATGGCGTCACCTGCTCGATGAGCCGGTCCAGCAATGTCTGGGAAAATGCCGCCATGGAAAGCTTCTTCTCCTCGCTCAAGACCGAACGGCAGCAGGCCAGTTCCCCGTACAATCCTACCCGCTTTGGTC
Source organism: Blastomonas fulva (assembly GCF_003431825.1). Classification (GTDB taxonomy): domain Bacteria; phylum Pseudomonadota; class Alphaproteobacteria; order Sphingomonadales; family Sphingomonadaceae; genus Blastomonas; species Blastomonas fulva. Next base: position 1,231,613 of record NZ_CP020083.1, read on the forward strand.
ATCGTTCAACGACAGGGGTATTGACTCGTGAGCTAGACCAGCGCTCTCACTCCTGCCGATGATTTGGACGGCAGCGAACAGGTGGTCTTGGTGAAAAATGGCGTCACACGGCGGGGTGCAGTGGGTGCCTTGGTTGCGGCATCGGTCGCGCCGCATGTCGATGCTGCAGAGCTTGCCGCTGCAACCGCGCTGGCCGCGTCGAACTTTTATGGCACCGCAACCTACGGCACCATGGCCGCAGCAATCGCCGCGGGCGAGGCGGCGACCGCGCCCGGCGGCCTGTTCTCGGTCAACGATGCCAACGGCAACCTGTTGTACCGCGAGCGCACCGCCGGCGGCTCGGTCGAAGTTGCGCGCACTCTTACGCCCGTGTCACTCTCGGGTGAGGCCGGGGCGGAGCAGATCGGCACCGCCGATGGCAGGCTGGACGAGGTGCTGGCGCGGTTAAAGGTCTTCAATCGCGGCACCGCCCATAGCGTTGACGTTGATCTCCGAGCCAAGCTGGGCGAGCAGGTTTCGGTGTCTGATTGGGGTGTGGTGCCGAGCCCTGTTTACATTCCCGGAACCGGAGCGAAGATCAATCGCGCGCTTGAGGAAGCTCCGCTGGGATCAACGCTGCGCTTTACGGGTTTCTACTACACGGAAGTGCCGATCGTGCAGCGGCGTGGGGTTCATATCCATTTCGATCCGGGGGCCGCGGTCATTGGTATTTTCGACGATCCAGGCCTTGATGTGTGGACGGTCGCAATCGAGAAAATGCCTTTTGCCCAAGGTGATGTGCGGCGGTTGCGGTTCGACAACATGAATGTCGAAGTGGCCTTTAGCTACGCCGCACGTCATGCGCTTACGATCAAGAACGCAGCCCCTTTGATCGGTAACCTGCAGTGTGTTGTGAATAATGGCTATTTCGGCGCTCAGGATGATTCGACGGGCTACGGGATCAACATCGAGGGGTTGGTCACCCATCTCCATACCTTCAGTTCCTGCCATACCAACAACGGCATCTTCCTCAACGGATGTGCTGATGGTAATCGCTTCCTGAACGGCCTGATGACAGGGACGAAGCCCGGTGTGGTGGCAAACCTGGCCGGCGGTGCATTCAAGACCGCTATCAAGAACAATATCATCGTCGCGCGCGACGGGGCTATGATCGTGCTTGGCGGCAGCCAGATCGACTTCCATTCCAACCAGATCGAGCAGGTCGAAGCGCTTGGCCCCAACCAGAACGAGCACAGCGCATCGGTCATCATCTCCACTCAGAGCTACGGCAGCCGAGGCGTGTCGATAAAGGGCAACAACTTCGGTGGGGCGAAGCGGGTCGATTACCACATCTACGCCAAATCGGCTCCGGGAAAGAAGGTCGAAGACTTGCTGCTGGGAGCAGGCAACACCTTCTCCAGAGCGCAGATCAAGGACATCAAGATTGCGGACGCCGGGGTGCGCTATACGACAATCGGCTCAGGCCAGCTGCTACGCGGCGAGCGCGGGACGGGCGGTCACGTCATCTACCCCGATCTCTACGATGCCAACACCGATGACGTGAACGGCCTGCTGGATGTCGAGGATAACGGTACTGGAACGCGCGGCGTTCGGCTTCGCGCAGATAGGCTCGGCGGTGCGTCCCCCACCGTGCTGCAAAATGGCTGGACTTGCCCTGCAACTTTCTACGTCCGCAAAGACGAACACGATCGTGTGACCTTCAACGGATATGCCGTCGCTCCGGGCGCGGCAGCGGAGATCCAGATCGCGAGACTGCCAGACGGTTTCCGGCCCAGCGAAGTAACCTTTTTCAATGTGCATGGCGCTACCGGGGTCATTCAACCCAACGGAGCGATGGTTGCCACTACCACTGCAGCTGGCAATGTCGGCCTGTCAGGCGTCAGCTTTGACGCAAAGCGATCTGGCTATGACCCAAGCTACTGAGAACTCAAGAACAACATGTCTCGCGCAGACAACTCAAGAGCAATCAAGATACGCGCCTAATTTTATTGGTGGAATTTACTCCACCAAAACAGCTCTAGAAAGAATGCCGAGCGTTTCATCAACAGCGAAGTCAAAAGCCATATGGCTTTCATAAAATCGTTTGCCGCGCTGTCCCATGGCTTGGAGTTCGATGGGGGACATCCGAGCCAATTGCACCATTGCATCAGCCATAGTCTGGACATCTTCAGGTTGGGTCACCAACGCCGCGCCTGATTGCAACAGCAGCTTGGCAGCTTCCCCGCGGATACCGGCGATCACTGGTTTGCCACATGAGAGATAATGCTGCATCTTCGACGGTAGAGTTATCTCGTACAGCGGATCATCCTTTAGATGCATAACAAGCGCATTGGCCAGATCGAATATCCGGTCCATCGCCACGCGATCGACCGTGCCGTGGAGCGTCACGCCATCGGGTGCGACCGAACTGGCGAGTTCTACCAGCGGGCCGCTTTCAATCCCATGGCCGAACAGATGGAGATGCACGGCCGGCTCGATCCGCCTTGCGGCGGCGACCGCGTGAATGACGCTCGACAAGGCCTGGGCCTGGCCCAGATTGCCGCCATAGATGATGTTGAACCTCCCGGCAGGCCCGAGCACGTGCGTCTTGTCCGGCAGCGCCGGCGCCGCGGCGCTCGGCGCCTGATAGGTCGACCAGTTGAAGATTCGCGTCAGCTTCTGCTCGGGAACGCCCCGTTCGATTAATCTGGCGCGCATGCCGTCGGACTGCGGAATCACATGCGACGCGCGCCTGTACACGAACCTGCACAGGCTGGTGAGGATCCTGTCGGTACGCCCGCCGGCCATGCCCGACGCCATCACGCTGTCGGGCCAGAGGTCTTGAATCTCGATCACCATCGGCTTGCGGCGGACCATGCCGAACAGGGCTGCGGCAACGCCAGGCGTGATCGGAGGGTGGTAGACGTAAATCACGTCATAGCGATGCGCACGCAGCAGCCCGAAGACCAGCGCGCTGACGAAGAAGCTGAGATAATTGGCAATGCGGCCGAACGAGGAGGCGTCGTGGGACGGATAGACCCATAGGCGATGCACCTTCAGCCCGCGAATGCGTTCGTTGGCATAGGGCCGGATCCGATAACCCGGATAGAGCTTGCCACCCGGATAGTTCGGAAAGGCTGTAGCAACCTCGACATCATGTCCGCGTGCGGCCAGGGCCGCAGCAAAATCCGCGCCCTTGAAGGCAGGCTCGGGATCAAACCATTGGGTCAGGTACAGGATGCGCACGCACAATACCGCCGGTTTGGCCCGCCCACCAGAGCATCAGACATAGTCATGCATCCGGATGCCATCCCACTGGTTCGACAGCTTTGCCGTGCCGAGGATCAGCTTGACGACGCGTTCCGATGTGTTGGCGATCGCATAATCTTGCGGGACCACGCGTTCCCGGCCTGCTTCGAGCCGCTCGGCGTGCATCGAAATGGCCGCCTCGATTCCGGCCAGCATCGTATTCCGGTCAAGCCCGGTGGCGATGATGTTTCCGGTGTCCAGCGCTTCGGGACGCTCGATCGCATCACGCGGCGTGATCGCGGGGAATTCCAGCAGCGAGCTTTCCTCGGCAATCGTCCCGCTGTCCGAAATGGCGCAATTGGCGTGCATCTGCAGATGATTGTAATCGTGAAAGCCGAACGGCTTGAGATAGCGGACCCGCGGATCCAGCGTGATTCCCTCGAGCACCTCGAGACGGTTTCGCGTCCGCGGATGCGTGGAGACGATCACCGGCATGTCATATTGCGCCGCCAGGGCGTTGAGCGTCTCGATCAGCGACCGCAGCCGGTCCTTGCTGTCGACATTCTCTTCCCGGTGCATCGAGACGATGAAATAGCGTCCACGCTCGAGCTCGAGTTCGCTCAGGATGTCGGATGCGTCGATCCGGCTGCGATAATGCTCCAGAACCTCGCGCATGGGCGAACCGGTCAGGTAAACGCGACGATGCGCCATACCCTCGCTCAGCAGATGCCGCCGGGCATGCTCGGTATAGACCAGGTTGAAGTCCGAGATGTGATCCACGAGACGACGGTTGGTTTCCTCGGGAACATTCCGGTCGAAGCTGCGGTTTCCGGCCTCCATGTGGTAGATCGGAACCTTCATGCGGCGGGCCATGATTGCGGAAATGGCGCTGTTGGTATCGCCGAGCACGAGAAGCGCGTCCGGTCGATCGGCCTTCAGCACCTTTTCCGTCTCGATTAGGATGCCGCCCAGCACCGCACCGAGACTGGAGGTATCCACGCCCAGGAAATGGTCCGGCTTGCGCACGCCCAGATCGTCGAAAAAGACCTGGTTCAGTTCGAAGTCCCAGTTCTGGCCGGTATGAACGACGCGATGATCACAATGCTGGTCAAGCCGCGCCATGACGCGCGACAAGCGAATAATCTCGGGACGGGTCCCGAGCACAGTCATGACCTTCAACTTGCTCATACTGAAACTGCCTCTTTGAGAACGGGGTCGGCAAATGTGTCCGGATTGCCCGCATCGAACAGGCGATGGGCCCAGAAGAAGGTGGTCACGTCGTGCTGGCTGCTGTTTTCGATATGGTGGGTGTGCAGCGGCGGCATGTCGATCGCCACGGGGTTGTCGCCATCGACCTCGAACGCATGGACCTCGTCCGTCAGCACCTTGCGGATGCGGATCGTGGCCCGGCCGCTGACCACCAGAAAGCGCTCGACCAGATCGGTGTGGAAATGGTCGCCCCGGACCTTGCCGGGCAGCGTCGTCGAGATGAAGCTCTGCGATGCGCCCAGCCCCTTGGCCGTTTCGAACAGCGTCCCGCGATGATCACTCTTGGGTGCCATGGCCTTGGGATAATGCGCCGGATAGCCCCCGGTGCGATAGCTGTTGAACAACGCCAGATCGAACTCATCGGCAAAATCGGGAAAGATATCGGCCTGATAGCTCTCGTGATACGTTTTCAGCAGATCATAAAGCTCGACGATCGTCATCGGCCGCCCGGCAGGGCTGATCTCGCCGGTCACGCCGTTCAGGATCGCATCGATCGCGGTGTTCGCGGCCGATCCCGCGTGCAGCAGTTCGACCCGGCCTTCCGGATTGATCTGGGGCGTCTCTTTTTTCCACAGCTGGTCGATCAGCGTCGCGGTAACGTTGTTGTAATAGGGACGCGCGCGTTCGCCAAAGATATGCGGCAGGACCAGGCTCGTGTAGCGGGGAAAGGCTTCGGCGAGCAACTCGCCGGCGATCCGCTTCGACCGGCCGTAAAAGGTACCGAGCCGCGAATGCGTGCTGTTGGCATAGACGACGTGCGGGCTGCTGCCGGCGCTGCGGCAGGCTTCGATCAGGCGCTGCGAGATTGCGGGATTGGCAGCCTCGACATAGGCCTCCTCGCCGCGATTGACGCCGGCAAAATGGATGATTCCGTCGGCACCGGCAACTGCCTGTGCCAGCAGCGCCGCATCGTCGAAAACCGAACGGTCCACCAAGACCAGGTCATAGGGTTCAGGCCTTCCGCCGAACCGTGCCCCGCAATTTTGTGCGTGCAGGCGGCCCGCCGTATGCCAACCCAGCAGGCCCGCTGCGCCGGTTACAACGATCTTCATGCCGCGGCAGCCTTGCCCCAGCCCTCGAGCTCGCTGCGCACTTCGGGCAGCGACAGCAGCAGAGCCTTGACGCCTTCGATGTCGAGCTGCTCGGCATTGTGCGAATGATAGTCGTCGAAGGTGACCGTCGATTCCTCGCCTTCGCTGACAAAGGCGGCATAGTTGAGATCGCGCTCGTCGAGTTGCAGGCGCAGATAGTCGCCCATGTCCTGTGCCGAGGCGAGCTCCTGCGCGCTGGCCAGCGTTTCGTAGAGCTTTTCGGCATGGCGCCAGCCGATCACCTTGACCGGGTGGTCGGGAACGCCGAACAGCTCGATCAGGGCCTGTACCAGATCGGCGATGGTGGACGCCGCCGCCTTCTTGATGAAAAGGTCTCCCTGGCGGGCGTTTTCGAAGGCAAAGCGCACTAGTGCAACGCTATCGCGCAGCGGCATCAGGAACCGGGTCATCTTGGGCTCGGTCACGGTGATCGGCAGGCCCTGCTTGATCTGCCGGATGAAGAGCGGAATAACCGATCCGCGCGAGTACATGACGTTACCATAGCGCACGCAGCTGATCGTGGTGGCAGCGGATCGTCCGATCTCGCGCGCCGCCGCCTGCGCGATCTTTTCCATCATCGCCTTTGACAGGCCCATCGCGTTGATCGGCATCACCGCCTTGTCCGTGGACAGGCAGACCAGGCTCTTCACCTTGAGGTCGATCGCAGCCCGGACCACGTTTTCCGATCCGATGATGTTCGTGCGCACAGCTTCCAGTGGAAAGAATTCGCATGACGGAACCTGCTTCAGCGCTGCGGCATGAAACACCGCATCGACACCGGCCATGGCGCGGTCGACGCTCGTGCGATCACGAATGTCGCCGATATAGAATTTCACCCGCGGATCGCTCAGCTGGTTGCGCAGCGCATCCTGCTTCTCTTCATCCCGGCTGAGGATGTGGACCCGCTCGACCCCTGCCTCAAGCAGACCCTTCAGCATGGTTTTTCCGAAGGATCCGGTTCCACCTGTGATTAGTACGCTTGATATTGCCATTGGAGCTGGACCTCGAAATGCGGGTTTCTGATACTGGCGCCGGCTTCTAGCCACGCTTGCAGGGCGAAGCAAGCTGCAAACCATCGAAACCCGGGCGTGGGGGCGGCTCTGTTGCGGCAGCCGTCAGGCTCGTGCGACATGCCCCGAAGCATCGCGGTAACGCGCAGGCCGAGGCCCGCGCGCGGAGGGACGGTGACAAGCGGCCGTGGCAGACAACGGCCGGTGGCGTTCGGTTGCGCCCGTGCTAGGCCCGGGCGGGCGCTTTCCGTTCGGCCACGAGGGCCAGCGTTTCGATGATCTCGCCAGCAGCGCGATCGACCGAGAGATAGTTTTCGCACACCTGCCAGCATCGGTCGCGGATCTGTTCGCGCGTTCCCGGCAGGCGCGATGCGGATTCGACACAGGCCAGCAAGGCCGCGGGGTCGCCCGCCAGCGTCGCACGACCGACCGAATGCTGTTCGATAAAGGTCACGAAATCGGTACCGGCCTCGGTTGCCGCCGCAATGGGTATGCCCGCGCGCAGATAGTCGATCGACTTCGAAGGAAAGGTGGGGACGGTCGTGTTGCTGACCGTCACGACAAGTCCGACATCGCAGGCCGAAGCGAGCTGGAGGTACGAATCCCTGTCGATGGGAGGCAGATAGGTCAGCTTGCTCAGGCCACTGGTCGCCTCCTGCTCGACCATGTCCCGCAGGCGACCATCGCCCAGCACAAGAAAATGCACGTCGCTGCCGGCCTGGTGGGCCAGCCGCGCCGCGCCGATAATGTCATCGAGGCCTCGCCCTTCGACCAGCTGCCCGCCGAACAGCGCAAGTTTGGCCTTGGGGTCGAGACCATGCTGCGCGCGCACGGCATCGCGGTCGCGCACCGATGCCAATGGCGGCTGGCCCCACAGCATGCGCTCGAAAACCGTCTGACTGTCGAGGATTTCGTAATGGGCCTTGAGAAAGGCGATATTGGCCGGCGACATGCACGCAATCGCGTCGAAGCGCTGCAGAAGTCTCGTTTCCTGCCACTTGGCCAGATCGAAAATGGGCCCCCGGGGGATCAGACCGATATCGCGATGCGCGATCGGGAAGAAGTCGACCACATAGACGCAACTGGCGGCCTTGCCAGCACCAGTGAAATGGCTCGCCAGCGACGCGATCGCGGTCAGGGGCGAATAGGTGAAGACCAGATCGAAGCTCTCGGTTTCCAGCGCGTCCAGCACTTGGCGCTTGCGCAGCCACGACGAAAGTCCCCAGCGCAGCAGCCGTTCGGATATCTTGCCGAACAGGCGGACCTGCGGCGGATAGAAATAATGAACCCGGACACCCGTCGGAAAGGTGATACTCGCGGGCGTGGACGCCTGGGCCACAGCCCATTGCAGCACGACGACCTCGACCTCGTGCCCTGCCTTCTGCCAGGCGTCGGCCAGTTCGCTCGTCAGATACGAGCTAGCGCCGGGATCGCTGGGGTAAATCGTCGTGATCATCAAGATTCGCATCAAACAGCCCTGAAATTCGAAGACGTTGCGCTCACGGAATGCGGGCCTGGGTCCAGCCCACTCCCCACAGCCAAGCAGTGCGACATATCATCGGCATTGGTCGCGGTCAGAACACGCTTTCCGGTTCGCCGGGAGCGGCTTAGCCACGGCGCACGGCGTCTAGGTGGAAAGTGCATCCCGATCAATAGTGTATCCGGCCCGGCAGGATCGATCCGGCATGCGGTGCCCGCCACCGGCTCAGAAGGACAGGCCTGCCCTGATATGCAGGCGCAGGTCCCCCGATCGCGTCGCCGGCCCATCGACCAGCGGCATGGCCATGGCCATGGCGAGCGAAAGCTTCGTCGAAACCTGGACATTGAACCCCAGCCCTGCGGCAGCAGCGCGCGCGAACCGCCGGTCGCCCGCATTCCTGCCATAGCCGGCGTCGAGGAACGCGAAGGGCTGCACCTGCGACCCGGAAAGTGAGCGCACGGACAGTGGCTGTAGCTCGTTGCGGCTGACAGCGGCCATGTCGAAGCCGCCATCCTCCAGCCCATAGCCGCGCACCGCAAATTCCCCGCCCAGGATTGACTGCTCGCTGGGTAGCAGCCGGTGACTGCTGACCTGCACCCGATAGGAGGACGACAGTACCCAGCCCTGGCGGATCGGAACGGTCGCCCAATAGTCCATCCCGCCATAGACATAACGGGCGGTGGTGGCCGCGCGTTCGGTGAACAGCGCGAAAGCCCGGTCGCTATTGCCCGATGTTATCCCGCCCGGACTGACCCGGGCGAAAAGCGTGTACCCGAACTGGGCGCGCCCGATATTGCCCCTCGCGCTCCAGCCCAATGCCAGCTGTGCCACGTCCGCCGCGGAGCGGAACACCCGCGTCTCGTCGAAAACCAGATCTCTGACCTGCCTGCGGAGTTCCAACCCGAGGGTTAGGTCTCCCCTTGCGCCCGCGATCTCGATTCCGTGACGATGGACGAGGGAGCCCTCGATCGTGGTCTGCCGGACCAAAAACGCTTCGACCGGCTGATCGGACCGGATCCAGTTCACGGAGGCCAGAATGTCCTGGCGCGGTGCGACGGGGACAATGGCCAATCCGCTATGGCTGACAAAGCTGCGATCGTCGCGGTTGCGCCCTGTCCAGCGCGCCGGATGCGCCAGACTGTCGGGATCGAGCGTCAGCAGATAGGAGAAGAGCGAGCCGCGGGAGCCGAGATCGCCGATCTGCATCCCGCCGAAGACCCGATCGCGGTCCTGCCCTCGCGGACCCGAATTGGCGTAACCTGCAAAAGCGCGAAACGGGCGCTGCCCTGTCGCGGTCAGTTCAAGGTCGCTCTGCCCGAAACCCGATCCCGGAGAGAAGCGCACTTCGACCCGGCGAAACGGGTCGCGGTTCAGCCATTCTAGATCCTGAATCAGGTCCGGCGCATCGATGCGATCGTCGCTGCCAAGCCTGATGCGGCGTCTGACGAACGAGGACTCCTCCTCGTCGGGCGCGATGACCCGCAGGGTACCCATCCGGAATTCGGTCACCTGGACGATAAGCGAACCTCCGGTCAGTTCCTGCGGTGGCTTCGTGACCGAGACGAAGGGTCGCCCCGTATCGCGATAGTGCTTCACGATTGCCGCTTCGATGTTGGCAATCAGGGCGCGCGAAAGCTGACGGCCCATCAACCGCCTCAGCTTCTTATGAAGCTTGTCCCTATGCGGCTCTGTCTGCGTCGCATCTGTATCGTCGGGTACGCGCTGCACGACAATCTCGCGCAGAACGACGCCCAGCGGAGCCTCGTCATTGCTGCCTTCGGAAGCCATGGGGCGATCGAGCGCAGGCGCGGGCACCGCACTTTGCCCGGGCGGTGTGTAACGCTCTATTACCTGGCCCAGCGCCGGGGTGCAGGCCGCGCCAAGAAACAGACAAGCGCCTGCTGAAAAGACAGAGGTTCGAGCGGGCATGGCTGGTCCAGTGCATTTGCCGGGCAGGGTCGCCGAAGGCTCAGGCCATCGAGGAAGGCGCACCCCTTCCCGAATGCGGCCTGTCACGGCGTCGGCGACGAAACGACCCTCAGCGTCGGAGGGTTCGTCCCCTCGACGATGATCCAGAGCGTGTTGAAATCAAAGCCTGTGTAGGTTGCAGCCGCATTCGGATTCCTGCCCGTATCGCCTCCGATCTGCTCGACCTGCAGCTGCGTGCCCGAATTCGTTCCGATCGCGCCCTGACCTGCGGTCTGACGGGTCCAGTATCCGAACTTGAGCTGCCCCGAATTGCGTCCGATCAGCGCGCCGGACTCCGCCCCGGTAACAATACCCGTTGCATAGAATTGCTCGATACCGGCCTCATTGTCGCCGACAAGACCACCGACAAACTGGGTGCCGGTCACGGCCCCGGTGGCATAGGCCCCACGGACCGAACCCTTGTTGTATCCAACAAGACCGCCGACTCTGACCGTTCCGTTGACGATGCCCGACGCAAAAACGGAGAGGATGCGTCCCTGATTGGACCCGACCAGTCCGCCGGTCCAGGTGGCGCCATCGACCCGGCTCGATGCCGAGCTGCCGATGATGTCTCCGAAATTGGTTCCGGCGAGGCCGCCCGTGGCGAAGGCGCCGGTGACACCGCCTGACACGGTGACACGCAGCAGCGTGCCCGAGTTGATGCCGGCCGCGCCGCCGGTGCTGCTCTGGCCCTTCACCGTGCCGGTTGCCTGGCTGTCGCTAATCGTGCCCGCATTGGCGCCGGCCAGACCGCCCAGCGTTTCGAAGCCTTCGACATTCGAGCTCGATCGCGAATTCAGAATCGTGCCCCAGTTGACGCCCACCAGCCCGCCAAGATGGTAGCCGTTGCCCACCGTACCGCTGCTGACGCCACTGGTGATCGCTCCGAAATTGGTGCCGACCAGCCCTGCAATGGCAAAGCTCCCGGTCGCGCCGCCGGAGGCGGTGCCGCCGTCCACGGTGCCGTGATTGATCCCGATCAGCCCGCCCGCATTGCTGAGCGCTCGTACATTGCCGGTCGCCTGCCCCGCGCGTACGAGGCCGGCATTGACGCCGACCAGGCCGCCGACCACCTCGCTGCCCTCGACAGCCGAGGCCGAACGCGAATCCAGAATATCGCCGAAATTGAGGCCCGCCGCCCCACCGACGTGCACGTTGCCGGTGACGCGACCATTGCCAACGCTGAGCACGATGCCGCCGCGGTTGATCCCGACCAGCCCGCCGGTGTTCAGGGCTCCGGAAACCGCACCCTGCGCCGTGCTGGCGTTGACCGCTCCGAAATTGGTTCCGGCAAGGCCGCCCGTGGCGAAGGCGCCGGTGACACCGCCTGACACGATGACACGCAGCAGCGTGCCCGAGTTGATGCCGGCCGCGCCGCCGGTGCTGCTCTGGCCCTTCACCGTGCCGGTTGCCTGGCTGTCGCTAATCGTGCCCGCATTGGCGCCGGCCAGACCGCCCAGCGTTTCGAAGCCTTCGACATTCGAGCTCGATCGCGAATTCAGAATCGTGCCCCAGTTGACGCCCACCAGCCCGCCAAGATGGTAGCCGTTGCCCACCGTACCGCTGCTGACGCCACTGGTGATCGCTCCGAAATTGGTGCCGACCAGCCCTGCAATAGCAAAGCTCCCGGTCGCGCTGCCGGAGGCGGTGCCGCCGTCCACGGTGCCGTGATTGATCCCGATCAGCCCGCCCGCATTGCTGAGCGCTCGTACATTGCCGGTCGCCTGCCCCGCGCGTACGAGGCCGGCATTGACGCCGACCAGGCCGCCGACTACCTCGCTGCCCTCGACAGCCGAGGCCGAACGCGAATCCAGAATATCGCCGAAATTGAGGCCCGCCGCCCCACCGACGTGCACGTCGCCGGTGACGCTGCCCGAGGTCACGATCTGGCTGAGCTGGCCGCGATTCGACCCTGCGACCGCACCCACGTTCATCGCGCCGCCGAACGTGCCCGAAAGCGTCAGCCCGCGCACGACGCCGGTCGATCCGATTTCGCTGAACAGGCCGACATTATTGTCGGCTGCCCTGACGATCTTCAGGTTAGTGATGCCGAAGCCATTGCCTTCCAGCGTACCGCCAAAGCCGCCTGCGGCCGCGATCGGAACGAACCCGGCAGCGCTGCGCCACATTCCGCTCGACTGACCGGTTGAACTGGCGTCGATATTGCCCAGCAGGCTGAATGTGCCCTTGGGGTTGAGCTGAACCAGCTGCAGCTGCTTGACGTTGCTCACGAAGCGTGTGTGTTCCGACCGCAGGAAGGGGCGCGTTTCGCCCTCGATCATGTACCAGACCGAGCTAAAGTCCCAACCGCTGCCATAGCTGGTCGATGCAAACGGAGACAGGCCGCCGGTTCCGCTCAAGGCGAAGACGCGGGTCAGCGACCCCACATTGTTGGCCACCTGAACAGTGGTTCCGGTAGCCAGCTGGTCCCATCCCGAATCGAAAATCTGTCCCGAATTATAGCCTGCCAGGCCGCCACCGCCTGACCCGACGGCGCCGATCGCATAACTCCGGCGGATTACACCCACGTTGAAATTCGAGCCAGCAATGCCCCCGGCAGTGGTTCCGCTGACGGCGGCGCCCGAATAGCTGTCGGCCACCTCTCCTCCGTTCCAGCCGACGATCCCGCCCGCAGCGCCCGTCACCCGACCGATTGAGCTCGAAGTGCGAATGAAGCCGACATTGCTTCCGACGATGCCGCCGGTCGAGTTGGAGCCGGTCACATCGGCATTGACATGGACGTTGCTGACCGTCCCGATATTGTACCCGACCACGCTTCCGACGGACTCGGTTCCGCGGAAGGTCCCGGTCAGGGTGAGGTTCTGGATCGTGCCGCTGCTCGCGGCGAACAAACCGGTATATTGCGATGAGCGTTGAACGAATGCGTTCGAAATCGTATACCCCGACCCGTTGAAACTCCCCGCGAATGGGACAATCGCTCCGCCGGACGTGCCGCCCCAGATCGGGGCAAATCCGTTCGCCGGGTTCCACATCCCGCCATCCTGTTTGACCAGGCCAAGGTCGATATTGCCCGCCAGCGTATAGGATTTGTTGAGGTCCATGCTGATGAGCTGGAGCTGATTGGCGTTCGTAATCGTCTGGGACCATTCCGATCGCAGGAATGGGCGGGTCGCGCCCTCAATCATGAACCAGCTATTTGCCAGGTCGAAGCCCGCATAGGATGATGGAGCATAGACGCTCCTGCCGGTCGTGCCGCCAAGCCCCAGCACATTGGTCAGGTTGGCGCCGGTGTTAGAAGCGCCGACGGCAGCGCTGAAGCCAGTCGTTCCGACATCCCAATAGGCATTCTCGACAGTGCCGGCATTCAAGCCGACAAGACCGCCAAACCAGCTTCCGGCGCCCTGAACGCGTCCGGTGGCAAATGCCCGCCTGACAGTGCCCGAATTCTGGCCGACAAGCCCCCCCCCGGCACTGCCTTGGAGTAACACGGTTCCGATGGTGTAGATATCCTCCGCCAGACCGAGATTGGCTCCAATCAATCCACCTGCTGTATTGCCCTTGACGGCACCCGATGAATAGGACGAGCTCACCGTACCGCTATTCTGGCCGACCAACCCTCCGGTCGACCCCGTGCCGGTCGCCGCGCCGGTCGCATAGCTTGCACTGACGATGCCCTGGTTAGCCCCTACAAGGCCTCCAGTAAGGTCACCGCTAACGCTTCCAGTCGCGAAGGAACCCTGGATCGTTCCGGAACTTGCATTAAAACCTACAAGGCCTCCGGCGGTATTGCCGCCCGTGATGATCGTCCGGCTGATCGCGCCGCTGGCGCGCGAACCTGCTATCAACCCGTCATTGAAGCCGACCAGACCACCCAGATTGCTGGTACCGGTGACCGCCGAACTTGACTGGCTGTTCTCGATGCCCGAGCGGGAAGAATTGTTGCCTACCAGTCCGCCGACGGATTGCGCTCCTACCCCGCCCAGCACAGTTCCGCTCGAGCTGGACTGACGCACCGTGGCTCCGCTATTCCACCCCAGGAGCCCTCCGATCCAGTTTGTCTGGGTGCCGCTGACATCACCGGTAAAGCTGGAGCCATTGATAACCGCAGTTCTCCAGTTCTGGCTCGCCAGACCGCCGACCGACCAACCTCCCAGATTATGCACGCGCCCTGAGACATGCGCATTGTCGATGGTGCCGTCGCTGGATCCGACCAAGCCGCCGACCACATCGCGACCTTCGATATTGACCCCGCTCAGCTGCACGTTGCGGATCGTCCCGCCACTGACCCCGAACAGGCCGTAATAGCCATCGGTGGTACCCCTGATCGTCAGCCCCCGGATCGTCAGATTCCTGCCGTCGAAAATGCCGGTGAAACTCCTCGACGCCGTTCCGATTGGTGCGAAGCCGGCCCCCGCATTCCAGCTGGCGGTGCTGCTGGCATCGATATCCCGGCCAAGCGTGTAGGTGCCGGTCAGATTGGTATTGATTGCCTGCAACTGGCTGGCCGTGTTCACCAGCATGTAACTGGTCAACAGCGCACCGCCGGTGACCCGCGTCGCATAGCTGTTCGGAGTGGTATAACTGGCGGGGTTGTAGAAAATGTCGACGCGACCGGCTGTTGATATTTGCGCGCCGGTGCCGAAGCTGACCGTCCCGATGGATGTGCCCTCGTTGTCCGCGCGCAGGATTACCGAGCCGCCGCCCGTCGCGGAGAGATTGGCGTTGACCGTGATATTGCGATAGGCGCTCAGTGTCAGCGTCCGGCCCGAATTCCAGCTTACGGCAGAATTGACGAAGATGTCCCCATTGCCGCCGACGCTCTCCTTGATGGTGCGCAGTTCCACATTGGTCGAGGCGAGGTTCGACGACAAGGTCGCGGCGGCCGCTGCATCGATGATGATGTCGTTGGGATCGATCAGCCAGTTGTCGGCCTGGACAGTGGCGCCGGTAAAATCGACCGTCGCGCCCGAGGTTTCGACAAAGCTGCCCGCACCGCTCGCGCTCAGCGCGGTGCTAGCCTGCAGATACCCGCGATCCGCGACCAGAAATATCCGCCCGCCCTGGCTTTCCACGCCGGTGGCCCGGATGGTTCCGCCGGTATTGCCGGCCAGTGCATAGATATTTCCGCCATTGGATCGCACCTCGACCATCGCCGCCGAAATGTCGCCGAGGTTGCGGACCATGGTGTCGCCGCCGCCAACCCGGACCGAAAGCATGCCGCCTGCGACCGCCGAATCGGTAAGGGTGACGTCGTAGCCGGCAGCCATGGCCACCGCGCCGTTTGCCGCCTCCAGCTTGCCGCGATTCTCGACCCGTGCCGCGACCAGACTGATATCGCCGCCCAGCGATCCGATGCGGCCGTAATTGACCAGCGCCGCCGTGCTCGTGCCGGAGAGGCGGATGGCGCCCCCTTCCAGAAAACGCCCGACATCGACATCAAGCGTCGACCCCACGAACGAGCCACCTACATTCACCACCCCGCCCTGGCCCACAACGACGCCGTTGGGATTGATCAGGTAGACGCTGCCGGATGCGCTCAGCAGGCCGTCAATCGACGAGACCGACGTACCCGTTACCCGGTTGAGCGTGGCGCCCGATCCATTGTTGAAATGGACCTTGGCATCGCTCCCGATCGAGAAGCCTTCCCAATCGAGGATTGCCCGCCGCGAATTCTGGTTGACCACAAGCGCCTTCGGCCCGCCGACCGTGACCACGGCAGAACCGCTGACCACGCGCCCGCCGGACGGCATAGCCGAACGCGCAGCGGCTGCAGTGGCTGCCGATGACGCAAGGCCGGGCGTGGAACGCGCGCCCATTTCGGCTTGCTCGGCGCCGACAGGCACAGCCTGCGCCAGGGCCGAACCGGGCAGATAGACCATCGAAAGCGCGAAAAGCGGCCAGCAGTGCTGGCATCTGCAAGACCATGAACTCAACTTGAAGAACCCCCTGCGCCGCGATGGACAGAAGTCCCACCGCCAATGCTGAATGGTTGATAATGTTGCATAATTTATTGATTATGCAAACTATGAATTCAGAAATTCTGCAACCCTTTGCGACCCGAAAGAGAATAGCGGGTCCGATGGTGATCCTGCAATGCTTGAATGACGTAGAGCATCTGGCCAAAGGCTTTTGAGCGGCGAGGCTTGCTTACTGCAGAATCTGTCGAGCGCGCTCGGTATCAATTCGCGCTAGTCCAACTCCCGAATATCGCTTGTCGAGGTCACGACAGCGATATTCCAGCGCACCACAGGCACCAGCCTTGAGGCAAACCTGCCTTGCGGCTCAGGGCGGCCGTCCGCCCCTGGGCCTGGCGGGGCTGCAAGAGCAGTCATCAGCACAGCGATGGCCATCGCAACGACCGAGCTATAAGACGCCGGAGCGGCATCGCAAGACCGATCGCAGCCAAACTGGAGCGATCGGCCACCACCCCCTGCAAGATGGACGCGATCCCCGGCCCAAGGCCCTTGCCGCGGGCGCCGTCAATTTGGCGCGCAGCCCAGTTTTGGCTTGCATGTCCCGGCATATGTGGCAGGGGACGCGCATCGGCACGAGAGTGATGGCATGCAGCGCGTCCTGTTTCTAGGTTTCGGATCAGAGCAGCAAACCACCAACATGCTGTTCAAGAAGCTGGCCGATGCCGCGAGCAGCCATGTCGATTCCGTCTTCAAGATTCGCCAGTTTCCTGCCGGCGTTGCCAACAAGCTGCGATATGGCCTGCGCCAGATTGCCGAGGACTGGCGCCTCGCACGCCAGCACGACCGGATCGTGGTTTATGCATCGGCGGCGCTGTCGCTGCCGATCCTGCTCGCTTGCAAGCTGCTCGGCCGACCGACCGCCGTGTTCGTCTGGGACATCTATCCCGATTCCAAGGTGCACGCGTCCGGTGGCAAGCAAGGCCTGTCGATCGCATTGCACGACTGGCTCGAGCGCGCAGGGTTGCGGCTGGCCTCGCGGATCTGGGTACCGAGCACCGATTATCTTCACGCGCCCAGCCTCGCCAAGCATCGGCACAAGGTCGGCATCCTGCCGCTCTGGCCGACGCTGCAGAGAATCCACCGCAAGCCGCAGCCGGTGGCCGATCCCGTGCGGGTCCTCTTCACCGGTCAGGTTCTCGCCTCGCGCGGGCTTGAAGCGGCCTATCTCAGGCTGATCGATGTGTTCGGCCCGCGAGTCGAACTGCACATCTATGGCGAGATTGTCGAGAAGCTCTCCCCTGCCTTCGAAGACAGCCATCGCGTGATCTATCACGGCCTCAAGCCGCAGGCCGAACTGATTCAAGAGGCGCAGAACTATGATTTTGCGCTGATCTGCCTGGAACAGGAATATCCGCTGCCCGCAGCCCCCTCGAAAAGCCTGTTCTATCTGTCGCTGGGCCTCCCCATGCTCTATTTCGGCCCCAAGGTGTCCTTTCTCGACGAATATTTTATCGGCAAGGTGGCCATCGATATCACGCGACCAGAGGCGGCCGATGGCTTCAGGCAGGATGTGGCAAGGCTGTGCGACGGGCTGGACCTGCAGCTGCCGTCGACATTCCAGGCATTAGATTTGAAATGGGACAAAATTGCTAAAGTTTTTTAACCTCTGGACGGCGCTCACGCTTCTCCTGTTCTACTTTGGCCCAATTCCCTGGGGCAATCGGGACGATCCGACGATAGCGCTTTATGTGCTGACATGCGTCGCCTTCTTCAATTTCGGCGCCCATTTGTTCGGTCGGCGCCTCGCCTTCTCCAGTCCCGTTTTCAAGCTGAACAACGGTCTGCAATATTTCCTGATTGTCCTGTTCATCATCCTGTCCGCCGAGCAGGTCCGCATCCTTTCGGGCAAGTTGATTTTCAATCCCTTCGACTATTCGCTCGAATTCGGGAACATCTACGAGGATTTCTACAAGAAATCGGCCGAGGCGGACGGCGGCATATTGGCGTTTCTGATCACCATCGTGAAGATGGCGATCTTCCCGCTCATTCTCTACATCTTCTGCGAATCGCTGGGTAAGGACTGGAAGAAGCTGGCGCTGATCGGCTTCCCCTTCGCGGCATCGAGCATGATGCGCGGTACCGACAAGGAGCTGATGGACCTCGCCATCCTCGTGTTCGTGGCCATGTTCTACAAGGGAATGATCAACCGCCGGACCGTGGCGCTGATGCTGCCGCTGTTCCTGTTCCTGTTCCTCGTGCGCCGCGTCGATCGATATGGCGGGTATCTGCCGCCATGCCTTGCCGACCGCATCACCTGTTTCGATTTCCAGGGGACGCTCGGGTCGATCTCGCCCTCGCTCGAAATCCTTTACGTCTTCATCACCAGCTACATCACCCAGGGTTATTATGCGCTCGGGCTCACATTCGGGCTCGACGCTGACTGGGGCATGGGCGTGGGGCACCTGCCACCAGTGAAGAGCATTCTGTGCTCGAATTTCGATCTCGGATGTACCGTCCGCGACTATCAGTATGCGCTTGACGGCATCGGCTGGGATCCTCTGGCGCAGTGGACATCGGTCTACCCGATCCTGGCCAATGACTTCACCTTCTTCGGGGTTCCGTTCTTCTTCCTGGTGATCGGCATCGTGTTCAAGGCTGCGGAAGCGGAGTGGATCAAGGCCCGATCGATCTATTCGCTCTGCACGCTGATCATCATCACGCAGTTCTTCATCTTCAGCTCCGCCAACATGCAGATCGCCATCTCGGTGGACTGGGTGGTGGCCACGGTCGTCTTTCTGTACGTACCGATCATCAGGTCCGTGCTGTTTGCCGCCGTTCGCCGCTGATGCTTGCGAGAATCTACAGCCAGCGGCATCTGGTCATCTCGGTCGGGGCAAGGTCCGCGCTGGGCCTAGCCATCTCGGTCTCGACCGTGGCGTCGCACAAGGCCGAAGCGTCGGTGGAACTGTTTCAGCTCCTCATGCTGCAGACCGTCTTCTCGATCCTGATTTCCGGCGCGGGGTTCATCAAGGGCATCACGGCGGGCAACGCCCGCAATTTTCGATCGATCCTGACGGCCTATGCCGGCTATGCCGCTCTGCTGGCGGTGATCGCTGCCATCCTGGTGCACGCCGTTCTACCGTCCTCGCTGACCGGCACGCTGACATCCGCGGTGTGGAAGATCGACCTTCTGCTGGTGGGCGCCGTCGGCGCGTCGCTCACACCGCTGGTGCAAGGCTTTCTGGTCGCCGATGGCCGACCGGGCCAGGCCTATGGACCCGCAAGTGTCCTCAGCCTCGTCGCGACTGCGCTGCTGCTGGGCCTTTCCGGGCTGTCCGCCGACCTTATCGTGGTGATCTGGTGCCTGTCGCAGATCGTCATCTTCGTCGTCACGGCCTGCCTCGTCGCAGGCGCGATGACGCCGGATATGGCAGATGACGGGGCGCCGGAGTCGTTCGCGAGCTTGATCGGCGGCACCGCATCCATCGGCGTGATCAATGGCCTGAACATTTTCATCGTGTTCAGCTTCCGCGAATTCTGGTCCGAGCATAGCAACGCCGCGATCGCCGCGTCGGGCTTCTTTGCGCTGCGCGTGTCCGATGTCGTGCTGCAGATCATGTTCAACGCCATCGCTACCCAGCAGCTCAGCGTGCGCGCCATCGTCGAAAGCCGGATGACCCGGTTGGCGCTGGGCATCATGGCCGCGCTGTTCCTGACCCTGTGCACCGCGCTGGCGTTCGCCCACGACCAGACCGGCTATCTCGCGATGGGATGGATCGGACTATGCATCGCGATCATCATCCAGTCGATCGTCGATATCCTGCGGATCGGCTCATCCTATGCGACGATAGTCATCCTGCGGACCGAGCCGCCCCATGTCTATGGGCTGGTCGCGATCGTTCCGACACTCGCCGCTGCCCTGCTGGCATGGTCGACCTTCCCGTTGGCGCGCGAAGCGGTAATCTATCTGTTCCAGATCAGTGCCGCGATGGTGCAGATCGGCCTTTGCTACGGGTATCTCAGGCACAAGCTGGGCCGCCAAGCAGATCCCGCCGACGGGATCCGCCGCTCATGACTTCGGGCAAGTCAGTTCGGGCAAGGTCGTCATCTTGCTCGGCAGATCGCCGCTACCTGGTCATCGCGACGGTTCGGAGTGACTATCGCCGCAGACAACCAAGTTGAATTTCCCCTAGCACTACTTTGGCAAAAGTGTGATTGGCGCTTTGCCCAGCGAGCACCCACAGTGGGGCATTGAATCGGCGGAGAGCGAGACAGGCGGTTAAGGATGGCTTGGCGCACTGCTGGCAAGTTGGGTTACGGCAGCGGGCCAGCGACTCGTTTTTTCCTCCCCGCCTGAGCGATCCGGCGGCTCTGCATTAAGGCATAAGCGACCCTACGATCAGGTTGCGCAAGCAGCCTGAAGGAAATCGGCCGATGCAAATCGCATTGCTGGATGATGTGGAGGCCCTGACGTGATGGCGTGGACGACTCCTGCACGAGCGTAGCTGTGCAATGATGGGCCGTTGTAGGTCCACGTCTAGGAGACGGCAAATGAAGCAGGAGATTGTTACCGTCGGTTTGGATCTGGCGAAGAGTGTTTTTCAAGTTCACGCGATCGGGAGCGATGGCGCCGTCCTCATCCGGCGCAAGCTTCGGCGCGCAGAGGTAATCGGCTTCTTCACCGATCTGCCAAGCTGCCTTGTTGGTATGGAAGCATGTGCATCGGCCCATCATTGGGCTCGCGAGCTGATCGCACTGGGCCACGAGGTCCGGCTGATGCCGCCCGCCTATGTAAAGCCCTATGTAAAGCGTGGGAAGACTGATGCAGCAGATGCCGAGGCGATCTGCGAGGCGGTGACGCGACCGACGATGCGGTTTGTTGCGGTGAAGACCGTCGAACAGCAGGCGGTATTGATGCTCCACAAGAGCCGCGACCTGATGGTGCGGCAGCGGAACATGCTCATCAATGCCTTGCGGGGCCACCTCGCTGAGTACGGTATCGTGACGGGTATTGGTGCGGGTGGCGTAACCGCGATGCTGAAGGCGCTGCATGAGCGACAAGAAGAGCTGCCTGCCCATGCTCGTTCTGCGTTGCACGGGCTCGCTGCTCAGCTGAGAGCGCTCACCAGCGAGATCGATAGACTGGAAGCGCAAATCCTCGCGTGGCATCGCGCCGACGAGACGAGCAGGCGGCTCGCCACGATCCCGGGCATCGGCCCGATCACCGCGTCAGCTATATCGGCCGCAGTGCCAGATGCGTCTCTGTTCCGATCCGGACGCCAGTTCGCAGCATGGCTAGGGCTCACGCCCCGAGCGAATAGCTCTGGCGGCAAGGAACGGCTGGGCGGAATCACCAAGCAGGGCGACGGCTACTTACGACGGCTGCTTGTGGTCGGCGCGACAGCGGTGATGCGTATGACGCGCAAAAACGCTGATCGGCAGCCTTGGATGGCGCAGCTCCTGGAGCGCAAGCCTGCGAAGATCGCGACAGTCGCGCTCGCCAACAAAACAGCGCGCATCGCTTGGGCGGTCATGTCGCGCAAAGAAGTCTACGCGGCTGAAACCGCGTGACCGTCATCCGCGCTGCCGTGTTACGCACGGGAGCAGGATGGCGCAGGAGTCGCTGAGTAGTGATGACAAACCGGTCAGACCGGGGGTCGGCAAAACCCAGGGGGTCACAGCGCTTCGAGCGCGATGACGTGATTAGGGAGCCAACCTGCGGACTTCATCAGGGCCAGCAGCCATGCGGTGCTGCACGAACAGGCCGAACACATGGATGCACCCGACCGGTGCTCATCGCTAAACAAAAGCTCTTGCGCCACAGGGGTCGTCCACACATGGACCTACAACGGCCCATCATTGCACAGCTACGCTCGTGCAGGAGTCGTCCACGCCATCACGTCAGCTTGTTCATCCGCCACGCCGGCATCGATCGCGCCAAGGCGAAGGTCAGCCTTGCCAACATCGCCTACAACATAGGCCGTCTGATCTTCCACGAACGACGACTGGCTCCAGGGTAAGTGTGCCCGAAATCCAGAAAATCCAACCAAGAGCCGGTGATCAAACCCCAAAACGCTCAACATCAACGGGCATATTCGACTCTCAAGACGCAATCAGCACCTCCGCGCCGCCAAACTCAGGGGGGATAGGGGTGTCCATGTCTGCGGGACGTAAGTTACAGATGGCCTGACAGTCGACCGGTGCCCTGGAACCCAACGGTGCAAAATGGCACACGATGCCGCCCTTTATGCGGACTAGGGCGCGCGGATCTCCATCCTTGGCAACGATCTCGCATCGAAAGGCCGGATACGTTCTTGCAGATTGCTCAGAACATCCGACACAAACCGCTTGCCGACGGGGCGGGCCCTACGTTTGCGCAACCGGCAGAGCGTTGGGCCTTGATGTAGCTGCTGTTGATCTGGCTGGTTTCGGCAACCCAGCCTTCCTCTGTCAGTGCCTCCAGGATGCCGGTCCAGACATCCCGTCGGCTCCACCTATTCCAGCGATTGTAGACCATGGCGGAAGGACCGTATTCGGGTGGATAGTCCGCCCGGCGACCGCCGCATTTGAGCATTTGAATGATGCCCGAGATAACCCTGCGATCATCGACCGGCCGCGCTCCGAGCTGGTTCCTCGGCAAGTGCGGCTCGATCGCAGCCCATGCTTGATCCGACAACCAGAACAACGAACGCGACATTCTCAAAGCCTCCTGTCTCACCGGAGACTTCCTGAATCGATGTGTGCGTCGATTTTCAAGAAGCTGATTGGGTTTGGACCCTAACACCACGGTCGTACAGTTCCGGCGGCAAGGAACGGCTCGGCGCCATTACTAAGCAGGGTAATGGATACCTTAGGCGCCTCTTTATCGTTGGCGCTACGGCCGTGCTGCGCATGACACGCAAGTATTAGACGAAGCAACCATGGCTGGCCAGGCTGCTGATGACCAAGCCGACAAAGATCGCAAGCGTGGCGCTGGCCAAAAAAATCGCCCGGGTCGCTTGGGCTATCATGAGCCGAGGAGAGGTATATCGATCGGCAGCGACCTGAGCTCTAGGGGTCAGAAAGCGCATTTACGAGATGGTGCAGGGTGAACAAATGGTGATGACAGATCGGAGATTGTCGAAACCCAAGGGGAGCAAACGCAAACTAAGCGCGTTGGCGTGATCAGGGAAACGATCCGCGGACTTCATCAGGGCCAGCAGCCATGCGGTGCTGCGCGAACAGGCCGAACACATGGATGCACCTGGCGGGTGGTTAAAAACACCAAAAAACCTCTTGTGCTGCGGGAGACGTCCACATGCGCCTGCATCATTCGGCTCCCTGCCATACCTGCCGGAAAGCGCCCGGCATGCGCTGGTCGTGCTGCCGAGTGCCGGTCAGCCATAGTCCACGCCCCGGCCGATGTCACCGGCGACATAGTCTGGCCGGTCTGATACCGATTCTGATCCGCATGCAAAAGAGATGCCGCTGTGCAGATAGCATCGACCGCGCAATGATGCTGAGACCCCGATTTTCCTAGGATGCAAATATTTCCAAGAAAAACAATATTTTACTCAAAGATCAGGCCGTGACTAGCCATGGCTCGGCCCGTTAGGACGCATCGATTGCGCAGCGAGGCGCTGAAAGACGTTGACTGGACCGGCCGATGCGGCGTTATCAGGCCCGCCTTGATAGACTGGATCGAAGGCAGTGGATCGACTATGAGCACCCCAATTCAGAGGGAAGAGGGGAGAGGGGAGAATATTGATATGGCTTGCCTGCGCAAAATGGGTCCATCGTCAAGAGCTGGAGCAGGGGATGGAATTAACGCGACAGGTGCGTTTGCGGCGCCTGCAAACTGACCGGAGCCGAACAAAACCGGTTTCGTTCTTTTTGCGCCAGCGGTTCAGGACATGTCGATCTTGAGCAGCGTATTCGCCGCGATCTCAAAGTCAGTTTACAATGCACAAGGTTCTTCACTGATGGGATGGCGTCGGATCTGTCCGCCCCTTCCATTCGCGCTGTTCCGACGGTGCGGGGGTCGGGCCATCGTGACTTTCGAGGGGTTAAACAAGGCATGTCGCCCTGCGAGAGATCCAGCAATCGCCCGCTTTCTGATTTCGAACCTATTCGTCAAAAAAGCCCAGGAATTACGAAATGATCAGTCCGAGAATATATGCATTTGCGGACGCAGTCCTGAAGCTCGACCGAAGCTACAAGCGGCTTCTGGTGATCCTGACCGATGCGGTGCTCTGCGTTTGCGCGGTTCAGGTCTCGTTCCTGATGCGCATCGGTGAATGGGCCCTGTTTGACCGTGCGAGCCATATCGTTACGCTGATCGCGCTGGCGCTGTGGGCGCCGATCTATACCTATACGGGGACCTATCGCACGATCTTCCGGTTTGCCGGCGTCGGGACGATGGCGGCGCTCATGCGCACGACCATGGCGTTTGCGACGCCCATCATCGTCCTGTTCATGATCTGGACGATTCCCGGGGTTCCCAGGACCCTCGGCCTCATCCTGCCGATTATATTCTTCGCCTTTCTGTGCCTCAGCCGGATCGTGGCGCGCTACATGATCATTGACGTCCTGACCCAGCGGCATTTTGCGGGGGAGCCGCGCCGCGTGCTCGTCTATGGTGCAGGATCGTCCGGTCGACAGCTGGTCAGTTCGCTCAAGCACGAGCCCGGAATGCAGGTGACGGGTTTTGTCGATGACGACCATCGCCTGAAGGGACAGACGCTTGACGATTACATGATTTACAAGCCCAGCGAGCTCCCGCAGCTAATCGAGCGCTACAAGTTGACCGACATCATGCTGGCAATGCCCAGCAACACCAAGGCGAAGAACCGGGATATCGTTGCAAGCCTGGAGAAATACGGCCTGCACGTGCGGACGCTGCCGGGCATTTCGGAACTGGTCAAGGGAAGGATCACCAGCCAGGATCTGCGCGAGATCAATGTCGAGGACCTGCTGGGCCGCGACTGCGTTCCGGCCAGCATCCATCTCATGGGCAAAACGATCGTCGGCAAGACCGTGATGGTTACCGGGGCCGGAGGATCGATCGGCAGCGAACTGTGCCGCAAGATCGTGATGCTCCAGCCACGCGTTCTGGTGCTGGTCGAAATGACCGAATACGCCCTGTACGCCATCGAGCAGGAACTCACCGAACTCCTCGCGCGCAATCCTAGCGACATGCAGGTGCGGATCGTCGCCGAGCTGGCCAATGTGTCCAATCCCGATCTTGTCGAACGCATGGTCGAGCGCTGGAAGCCTCATACCATCTTTCATGCAGCCGCCTACAAGCATGTTCCGCTGGTCGAGGAAAACCCGATCGGCGGCATCAGCAACAACGTCTTCGGAACCCTGAATGTGGCGCTCGCCGCGGAACGCAAGAAAGTCTCGCACTTCATTCTGGTCAGTACCGACAAGGCGGTACGGCCCACCAACATCATGGGCGCGACCAAGCGGGTCTGCGAGCAGATTCTGCAAGCGCGCGCCGCGCTGAAGACGGGAACGTGCTTTTCGATGGTCCGGTTCGGCAACGTTCTGGGATCGAGCGGCTCTGTCGTCCCTCGGTTCGAGAAGCAGATCCGCAACGGCGGACCCGTGACCCTGACGCATCGCGACGTCGTGCGCTATTTCATGACCATTCCCGAAGCTGCGGAACTAGTGATCCAAGCCGGCGCCATGGCCAATGGCGGGGAGGTGTTCGTGCTCGACATGGGCAGCCCGGTCCGGATCATCGACCTGGCCAGCCGCATGGTGCGCCTGGCGGGCCTGACAGTGCAGGACGCCCAAAATCCCGAGGGCGATATCGAGATCCGGGAAGTGGGATTACGGCCCGGCGAAAAGCTCTACGAGGAGCTGCTGATCGGCGACAATGCCATGCCGACCGAACATTCGCGGATCATGCGCGCCAACGAGGATTTCATCCCTTGGGACGAGCTCACCGTCGCGCTGGCACAGATGCAGGACACCATCAATGGCGGGCGGCGCGAAGAGGCGCTGGCCATCCTGCGCAGGCTCGTACCGGAATATTCGCCGCAAAAGCACGAGCCCGTTCTGGTCTCGAGCTGATCCACCCCGGGGCAGTTCGGGGGGCCGGGCGGTGCAGGCGACACGCCGCCATTGGGCACAGCTAGCGGGACGGAGCGCGCCGACCCGACGCCCTCTCAATGGCCATCGTCTCCTTTCAGGCAAGCCCCGTACCCGGGACCGATCGCATCGGGCCTGTACGGGCGATTGTTCGCCACCACCGTTGCACATTGGCCGATTTCGATTATTAGCTGCGTCTGCCCAAGCTTGGCCTGCGCAAGCCGGGGTTGGCGTGCGAGACCATTGCCTCCGTACCGAAGACATCGTCGCGTCCTTTTTGTCGATCAAGATTAGGTCATTTTTTATGCTGAATAGTGGCTTTTCCCCTTGGCCAAGCTTTTCGGAAGCGGAAGCAAAGGCAGTGTTTGACGTAATAAAATCAAACCGGGTCAACTACTGGACCGGGACTGAATGCCGGGAGTTCGAAAAGGAATTTGCGGCCTGGAGCAGTGCCGGCCACGCGATCGCGCTGGCGAACGGAACCCTGGCGCTGGATCTGGCACTGCGCGCGCTCGGCATTGGCCAAGGCGACGAGGTTATTGTCACGCCCCGTACCTTTATCGCGTCAATATCGTGCGTCGTGACCGCCGGCGCGACCCCGGTTTTCGCCGATGTCGACCTCGACAGCGGGAATATCTTCGCCGAATCGATTGCCAGGTGCATCACCCCCCGGACCCGGGCGGTCATTCCCGTTCATCTGGGCGGCTGGCCCTGCGACATGGACGCGATCATGGCACTGGCCCGCCAGCACGGACTGGTCGTAATCGAGGATTGTGCGCAGGCGCATGGTGCTCGCGTCGGCGCGCATTCGGTCGGCACGATCGGGGATGTCGGGGCATGGTCCTTCTGTCAGGACAAGATCATGACCACCGGTGGCGAAGGCGGCATGGTCACTTGCAACAGCGACAAGCTCTGGACCGCCATGTGGTCGTACAAGGACCATGGCAAGAGTTGGGATGCGGTTTACAACCGTCAGCATCCCCCGGGTTTCCGCTGGGTGCATGAGAGCTTCGGCACTAATTGGCGGATGCTGGAGGTCCAGGCTGCAATCGGACGGATCCAGCTGCGCGAGATGGAAGGCTGGACCAAGCGCCGTACCGAGATTGCCGGGCGCATCCGGCAGGCGCTGCTTCCCTTCGACGGAGCTGTACGCATCCCCGTACCGTCGGAGCGATTGACTCATGCCTATTACCGGCTCTATGCTTATGTTAAGTTGGAAGGGCTTGCCGACGGCTGGGGCCGCGAACGGATCATTGCCGAGGTCAACGCCCGCGGTGTTCCTCTGCTCCACGGCTCATGCTCGGAAGTCTATCTGGAAAAGGCCTTTGACGGCACCCCGTACCGCCCTCAGGACAGGCTGCCAAATGCACGTCAGCTGGGCGAAACCAGCCTGATGTTCCTTGTCCACCCCACGTTGACGGACGATGAGGTAGCGCGGACGGTCGCTGCCGTGGAAGAGGTCATGCGAGCTGCAGCTGCTTAGCCTTTTCGAGCGGTAGGCAGAAGCTGTTGGTGGGCGTCGGGGAGTTTGGGCCATAAGGCTTCAGCTCCTCGTCGAGGACAACATAGCCGTTGGCATGAAACAGCGCGAACACCGCGTCGTGCGTCTGGTTGGTCTCGATCATGATGATTGGGCTGTGTTCGGCCAGCACCTTCTGCATGCCGCGGACGACGAGCTCTTCTGCACCTTCGACGTCGATCTTGATGAAATCCGGCGAAAGGTTGTTGCGCGAGACAAAGCCGTCCAGCGTGACCGCCTGAACCGTTTCGACGTTCACTGACGGCTTGATCCCGGCGACCTTGGCATTGGCCTCGAGCCCGGCAAAATCGGAGATCAGCGAATTGTTCTGGCCCGACAGGTTCTCGGTGAAGAACTTTACCTCGCCCTCGGTGTCAGATACCGCCAGCTCGTGAAGCCGGATGGTCGAGGATTGCGCGATATTGCCCTTGATATAAGTCAGGTTGGTGCGGCCGGGCTCGAACACATGGACCTGCCCCTGCGGCCCGACGAGCTTGGCGAAATACAGGCTGATATAGCCGATGTGCCCCCCGACCTCGAGCACCGTCTGGCCCGGCGAGATCAGGCGCGCAAAGTTGAGCATCACACCCGCTTCACGGTTCTTGCCGTGATACCAGTAGCCCTTGTGCGTGAAGGTGTTGAGACAGATCTTCTTGTCCTCCACCCAATGGTGCCGGATCTTGACGTCCATGTTGGTGGCCTTGAGGATCTTCAGTGCAAGGGTACGCATCGTCGGACTTTCCATATCAGCGGTAAGGGGGCTGCATTATAGAACTCGTCTCACGAGTCCATGGCAAATTACGGCATGCGTTGCTCGTGCAGCAACAATTGCGCCAGCTGTTCGATCGTGCCGATCGAATGACCGGGCCGGTTGCCGTCATGTTCGGCGATATCGGGCGGGGCGCGATGGATCGAAAGCGGTCCGGGGTCGAGCCAGATCGTGGTCCAGCCAAGACCGTTCGGTCCGATAAAGTCCTTTCGGCAATTGTCTGCCACATAGAAATAGGCCGAACCCGGAAAGTCCTGCATGACCTGCTGGAAGGCTACGGGCGACGGCTTGGTCGCGCCCAGCTCCTCGGAAATATAGGCCGGTACGTGCAGCAGGCCGAGCGCTGCCAGTTTCAGCCGCTGCGTCACGGCGCGGCCATCGGTGATGATGCAGATGCGATCGCCCCGGGCGGCAAGAGCATCGAACAGCGCGGCCATGCCAGGCCTCTGGCCGATGTCGGGAAAGTGCAACCGATAGCACCAGATCAGGGCATCGGCTGCCGATGCCGGAAATCCCGCACGGGTGCAGGCAAGATCGATGAAATTGTCGGGACAATCCAGCAGATCCTGCGCCAAGTCGATGCCGACGGTGTCCCGAATCAGCCCCGCAACCGCCCGCTTGCCTGACTGCACATAATCCGATTCGAGGTAGATCGTATCGTCCAGATCGAAAACGATAGTTCGGTTCATGTCAGCTGGAGGCATGGTGCCGGACAAGGATCTTCGCATCATAGCGCAGCATGAGCAGGTCTTCTTCCCAACTGTCGCAAGGTTCCGGCGTTTTGCCCAGCATGTATTCGTCAATCAGCCAGCCGGGAAAGTCTGCGCCGGCTGCATAGCTCAGCGGATAACCGCCACCAAATCGAGGGTTGATCTCGATCGCATAGCAGCGTTGCGCCACGTCGTCGGTGAACACCTGAAGCGTAAGGCAACCCATGCCGCCCGGAATGCGTTTCAGCCGAGCCGCGAGATAGGCGTGCAGCCAGCCCCGGCGCGTGCAGCCCTTGCTGACCTCCCCGGCACGGGTTTCGATCCGCTGGCGCGGGACAATGGCGAGCACCTCGCCGGCGCGATCGCAATAGATGTCAACGGTCGTCTCGCCCCAATCGGGAGAGGCCAGCTCCATGTACATGCGGTCGGGATCGTCGCGCATCCCCTGATCGATCTCATCGGCCCGGTCCAGGCGGAAGGCACCGATGCTGCTGCTGCCACCTGCCGGCTTGGTAAAGCAGGGGAAGGTCAGCGCAGCGGGATCGAGAATGGCAAGCGTGTCGACACCCAGTTCTGAATAGAGGCGCGGTGTCAGGCGCTTGTCGCGACACAGAGCGATCAGCAGTTCATCGCTGACGACCAGCGTGACGCCCTGTTCGGCAAACTCCGCCTTGTGCTGCGCCATGACCAGTAGTTCAGTGTCGATCGTCGGGATGACCAGCGCGATGTCGAGCTCCCTGCACAGCGACAAAAGGGCCTGCGGATAATCGGGGCTCGTCACCCCAGGCAGGCTGTACTGGGAATCGGCCGCGACACAAGCCGAGGACAAGGCGGGCTTAAGGTCCGCACAATAGACCCGCGATGACGGCAGCCGCGCCCCGAGCGAGTCCTGAAAGGCCTGCATCAGCTCGACCCTTCGACCGGCGGATGTAAGCAGAATATTAGACCTTGCCACGTTCACGAGCACCTTGTTTCCTGCTGCTGGGGCGTCACGGTCCCCATGAATTCCGGCATTGTCGAATGCCCGACGGCACTGATGCCCTTGCTCCCTAGCACCGAAGGGACCGTCAGCGCGATGATCTTGAGATCGAGCCAGATCGACTGATTCTGGACATACCAGCAATCCAGCGCGAATTTCTCTTCCCATGTCAGGCTGTTCCGACCCTTGATCTGCGCCCATCCGGTCAGGCCCGGACGTACGTTATAGCGCTGCATCTGTTCGGGCGTGTGCCGCTCGAGATAGCGCATCAGCAGCGGGCGTGGCCCCACGAGGCTCATGTCGCCGCGCAGGATGTTCCAAAGTTCGGGCAGCTCGTCGAGGCTGCTGGCCCGCAAGAACCGACCGAGGCGGCCCAGCCGCTCGTCGTCGGGCAGCAGGTCGCCTGCAGCATCGCGCGCATCGGACATGGTGCGGAACTTGAGCATGAGAAACGGCTGCCCGTTTAGGCCAGGCCGGGTCTGCCGGAAAAGAACCGGAGACCCGAGCTTCCATCGCACCGCGATGCTCACCGCCGCCATGACCGGCGAGACAAGCAGAAGTGCCGTCGACGCAATCACGATATCGATGAGACGCTTGGCGATGCGGAAACCAAAAGCTGCGCGTCGCATGTCAGGCTCCAGTTCTAGCCATTGGACGGAACAATGCTGGCCGATCGGAAAAAGGCTTCGTAACTCGAAGACCTGCCGCTAGGAGAGCCGTTAACATCGAACCAGAAATACCGGCATCCGCCAGCCGGGATGTCCACCACGCGCGTCGCCTTGAGGTTCTGGAACGTCACCCGCGTCCTGAACGCCTTGGCGGTGTCAGCTTCGGCGCATTCCAGCGCGATGTGCAGGGCACTTTCTTGGACCTCGCCATCAGCGGCTAGCTCTGCAGAAACGCGATACTTGCCAGGTGCCAGCTCGACCAGACGGCGCGCAAAAATGGCTTCGACCTGGCCGGACAGCGTGGCTTCAAGCTCGCCAGTTTCGGGATTGATCCAGGCGGAGTGCGTTCCTTCCGACGCCAGCTGCCAGCCCATCGGCGGCCAGGTCGAGAATTGCGCAAAGCGGCGGTCATCGCCCTTGCGACGACCGTTTGCGATCTCGGGCTCCAGCACCTCGCGATAGAGGCGGAAGGCGCCCGCGAAGTTTCCGG
Source organism: Blastomonas fulva (assembly GCF_003431825.1). Classification (GTDB taxonomy): domain Bacteria; phylum Pseudomonadota; class Alphaproteobacteria; order Sphingomonadales; family Sphingomonadaceae; genus Blastomonas; species Blastomonas fulva. The sequence goes on from NZ_CP020083.1 coordinate 1,262,747, forward strand.
TCTGCACCAGGTTTCGCAACAGCCGCTCGTCGATGAGCGTAGGCACCGGATGACGATCCTTGTGTTCGGCAACCCGTAGCAGCAGCGCATTGTCGAGCGGGCTGTCCGCCTCGCTAATGCTCAGCCAGAACTGCTCTTCCCAAGGCGGCTGCCGGACCAGCAGCTTGCGCATCGGCGAGACCATCTCTTTCTGCTTCATGCCCTGGATCAGCGCCGCCATCAGGAAGCTCCGGCTGTCGCCGCTCGTGCGCAGGGCATAATCGAGATGCTTGAGTACCTCTTCCAGATTGTTCTGCCGACCGTAATCCTCTACCAGCCAGAGGCTCGTGAGCGCATCTCTGCGCGAAATTTTCGACGCGAGCTGCATAGTCTTGCGGGCCGATGCGGCGCCGGCCTTTTCCACTTGCAGCAGGCCGAGCATGCGAACAGTTTCGGCATTGGTGGGCTCGATTGCGAAGGCGCGCATCGAAAGCGACCGGATTTCGGGATCGAGCTTCTTGGGAAGCAGATTCTTGTTTCGGGCGGTCTGCCTGCGCAGCAGGGTCTCTGCCGCTGCCGCGCTCCTATAGCCGCTGCCGAACCAGGTCCCTTCGCCAAACGGTAGGGAGGCCCCGATCGCAGACACGGCGGACAGCCAGAACAGCGGAAGGCCGAGGAGCACGCACAAAAGGTACCGGATGTTCATGGACCACGGCTACCGATCAGTCGCGCCGGTCCAGCAGTGCATCTTCGTCCCCATCCTTCGAACCATAGCCATAGCCGTAGCCATAACCATAGCCATAGGGCGAGCTGGCCTTGTCGAGCTTGGTCAGGATGACGCCGAAGATATGCGCATCGGTCAACCGTAGGCGCTCGATCGAGTTCTGCACGCCGCGGATACCTGCGCCACCGCTTTCGATGGTGAACATCACACCCTCGACCACCGAGGCCAGCAGCGGTGCGTCCGACAGGCCCAGCACCGGCGCGGAGTCGACTAGCACATAGTCGAACATCTCGGTAGTGCGCTCGATCAGGATCCGGAACCGGTCGTTGCTGAACAGTTCGGCTGCGTTGGGCGGCTTGGGCCCTGCGGTCATCATCTTGAGGCTATTCTCGGGAACGTCGACGATCAACTTCTCGACGTCATCCTGGCCCGACAGGAAGTTGCTCAACCCCGCGTTGTTGGGCAGGTCGACGAACCCATGCTGGGACGGGTTTCTTAAGTCCCCGTCGATCAGCAGAACCCTGGCGCCCGTCCGGGCCAGCGTTTCGGCGATGGCAAACGCCGAAGTCGACTTGCCCTCGTTCGGACGCGAACTGGTCAGCATCATCGACTTTGGAATGCCGTGATCGGTCAGGAAGGACAGATTCGTCCTGACCGACAGATACGCCTCGGATGCCACGGACTTGCGATCGCGCAGCGAAGCGATAATGTCTTCATTGTCCATGCGCGGGATGGAGCCGAGCACCGGCAGACCGAGCAAGCGGGTTGCGGTCGCCGCATCCTTGATCGTCTGGTCTGCCTGCACCTTGATGACCACCGAGATGACGGCAACACCAATGCCGGCGATCAGCGCTACGAACATGTTGAACAGCAGCGACGGGCTGGACGGACGATCGGGAATCTTGGCAGGATCGACGATGGAGATGTTGTTGCTGCCGACGCCGACGACGCCGATTTCCTTGTAGCGCTGCAGCAGGCCGTCATACAGTTGACGGTTGGTATCCACCTCGCGCTGGAAGATGTTGTACTGGATGGAGTCGCGGCGCTGACCGATATATTCCTGGGTCAGCTTGTCGACCCGTGCGCGCAGTTCGCTCTCGCGCTGTACGGCCTGACGGAATGCGGCATTGGCACCACCGGCGATGCGACCTTCCTCGCGCGCAATGCTGGCATCAAGATTCTGCAGCTGAGATGCCAGCGCCTGAACCTGGGGATAGCCCGATTCGAACTGAGTGGTTAGGCGGGCGTAGTCCGCGGACACTTCGGCACGCTTCTGACGCAGCGCATTGATCACAGGACTGGCCAGCGAATCCTTGCTCACCGCAGCCGCGCGTTTGACCGCGCTCTCGGCAGCGATGCGATCGGCCGTAGCCGCCGCGAGCGCTTCATTCAGCGCCTGAAGGTCCGCCGTGACGAGAGTCTGGCCGGTTTCGGTGCGGCCATCGTCTGTCTGCTGCGAGCTGAGCGTCACGATGCGCTTGTTCGAAGCATAAGTGACAAGGTCTCGCTCCGAATCCTCGAGCTTCATTCGCAGTTCGCGCAGCCGAGCCTCGAGGAAATTCCGAGCGTCCGCCGTCGAGGCAAATCGCCGATCGAGATTCCCCTGGATGAACTGGTTGACCCAAGCATTGGAAACCTTTGCCGAAAATACCGGATCGGGGCTGGTAAAGCGGATATCGACAAGGCGCGATCCGCGCACCGGATCGATCTTCACGCGGCTGAGCAGCACATCGATGGTTGCCTGGGCAACGCGCTCGCGCTGGCTCGACCGCGGACCCTTCGCCGCCGCGTCGCCGGCCGCGGTCACGCCGTCGCGATCGATGCCGAAGCGCTCGAGGAAGTCGACGTCATTGGCAAGACCCAGCTGGCGCGACACACGCTCTGCCAGGGTCCGTGCTTCCAGCAGCGAATACTGGGTCTGATAGAATTCGAGATCCTGACCGACCTCTTCAGGCCGCAGACCTTCGACATTGGTGACATTCTCGTCCTTGCGGCTGATCTCGATGCGCGACGAAGCCGTATATTGCGGCGTCGCCAGCAGCGTCACCACGATCGAGATGAGCAGCGCGGCACCGATGATGCTCGCTACCAGTATCCGGTGGCCGAGGAAAACTTGCCAGTACTTGACCAAAAGCGGGCTTTCGGCTGTCTCCGAAGCAGTAGGACCCGGACTATAGGCCAATTGAGCCCCGGCGTCAGTCGAAGTATTCATACCAAAAGCTTCCAATTACAGATTATTGCTGAGCAATAAGAATAAGCGGCGTGGTCAGCAATGGCACCAGTCCTAGAAAGTCGCGGAACAGCTGACGCGCCTTAGAATCACCGACAGTAATCACATCGTTAGAATAGATTTCGGGATCGTCATACATGCCGCGCCGAATCGCCTGGATGTTGTAGAGACCGGCATAGCGCTTGCCGTTGACTTCCCGGAACACTACCACATCCGACAGATTGGCATTCTCGCTCAGCCCGCCTGCGGTGGCAATGGCCCGCACCAGCGTCATCTTGCCGCCGATCGGATAGAGGCCCGGCCTCTTCACCTCGCCCTCGAGCGTCACCACCTGGCTGACTGCTTCGCGCATGTTGACAGTGACCTGCGGATCACGGATGTAGCGACCACGCAGACGATTGGCGATTTCCTGCGCGACTTCGGTGGTGGTGAGACCTGCCGCCTCGATCACGCCGGCCAGCGGAAAGGACAGACGTCCGCTGCCGTCGGCCTGAACTTCGCGCTTCAGATCTTCGACGCCATAGACTTCGATATCCAGCTTGTCATAGGCACCGATGACCGACGGGCGGTTCACGTTGAACGTATCCTCGCGGCCGGGCTGCGGAAGCCCCTCGGTCGACACGACGTTCAGAGACGAATTGCCTTCGCCTACACGAGGGGTCGCGCAGCCTGAAAGACCCAGAACAGCCAGGCCCAAAATGATTAAAATTCGTGCCATCGTTCCCATTCTTCTCCGGTCGCGCTGCGTTAGCCATAGCGCTTGCAAATGACAAGCCCCGTCCCGGAGGCTACTGCACCAGCCGGCGCCCGAATTCAATCGGCTAGCGATGGATGGAGCCCCGGAAAAGAACGCGCATGCGAGGCTTCCCGCCGCCAGGCCTGCCCGCCTTGCCAAGCGCCGCGAGGGGCATTGGGTCGCGCTGATGACCGGCGGATTTCAGCCCCTCACGCGCTCTAGAGCCCGGCCCGGCGGACCATGGGGCCTGCCCGCCTCCGCGCTCAGCACCGCGCAACAATAGGCGAAAAGGACCATCACCGAAGGCACGCGCAGTGGATAGTCCGCCAGGCTGGCGACCCCGATGATCAGCACGATCGACAACGCCACCAGCTCTTCCGCAGGCCGTCCATGGCCAGCCCGAAGGCTCGCCAGAATCGACTTTCCGAGCGAGAAAAGCCAGGCACCCGCGGCCACCAGCAGAATCATCACCGGCAGGCCACCCTCGATCAGCGCCTGCGCCCAGTCGTTATGGGCCTGGTTCAGGTAGAACTCGCTCAGGAGATCATCAGGTTCGAACTGGCGGTACACGTGCTCGAAGGAACCGAAGCCCGCGCCGACAGGAAAGAAATGTTCGATCATCTGCCCGAGCACCGGCAGGACGCGGGTTCTTATACCGCCCTGCGGGTCATCGCCAAGCAATCGGTCGAGCGCGATGGCCCGCTCGAAATAGATCGCCAGCGCAACCGTGACGGGAAGAGCCGACCCGACGACAATCGGAGCCCCGAAGCGCCAGCCGGTGCGGTCCGCCTTCTCCACGCGCTTGCCGGCATTCCTGCTAGCGATGCGGAAGATCGCGATCGCCGCGACCAGCGCCAGCGCACCGGCCATCAGACCGGCGCGAGAACCGGTCAGCAGCAGCAGCGGCACGATGACCATGGCGAGGCCCAGAATGATGGTAAGACCGATGCCCTCCAATTCTGGGCCGGACTGACGCCGACTTCTGACGAGAATGAACAGCGTTGCAACGGGCAGCAGAAAGGCCAAGACCACCGCTTGATGGTTGCGGTTCGCAAACAGGCCGACAGGCGAGCCGCTGTTGGTGATCCGGTAGAAATAGAGCGGCCCCTTGTCGGGTCCTGCAATCTGCAACAGCCCGAGCAGCCCGCTCATCGCAATCAGCGCGGCGAACACGTACCACAGGCGCCGGCGGTCAGTATCGCTTTGGATGCTGTACAGCAGCAGCATCGTCATCGGCACGATCAGCGACATCAGGCTGTTGAGCGTCTTGGCCGGAGACATCGATATCGGCCGCCACCCCGACTGCATGCCGATCGCGCTTTCGATGTCCACCGTGATCTGGTGCCCGGGAAGCGATCGCCACAGCTCGGGAGGGAGCGGAATGAGCTGGATCGCCATCCAGCCGCCCAGACTGGCCAGCATGACCAACGGCCATTTGACGCTCCGCAGATCCTGGACCTTGCAGATGGCGCAGGCATAAAGCAGGAACAGCACCGAAATGGGGCGCAGCAGCACGAGCGATTGAAGGTCGGCGCGTGCGCCGCCGCCCATAACAAAGACCAGCACGATGAAAAGGATGCTGGCCCATAAGCGCGTCGATGGCACGGACCATGCCCCCAGTGCGCCGGGCTTTCGCGCGCTGGGCTTTGCCAGCTTAGTCGATTTGCGAAGGAGCGTGTTCAAGAATCTCACCTTATCGGGACCGGCAAACGCGTTCCGGGGTAGGAGAACGGGAACCGCCTCACCGGATCGTTATCCGGCTTAGCGATATCTGCGAGGCATGATCATCTCCCACGCAAATAAACCAAGCGAAAAGGCCCAGCACGCTCCCGACATCATCACTCCGTTCCCGGGGCCATGGTCAGCGGAAGTGCTTCACCACGAATGAACGATGTTTTCAACCCAGCGAATCACGATTCGGGCGGGATCGCCCCAAAGCGGATGAGGTGGATGGCTCCCGCTCACGGCATCTTGGTGCCAATATGGGTTGCTGTCATGCAAACCCGAGCAAAGGAGCCACCCGTCATGGAGATTAGCACAATCGGCCTCGATCTGGCCAAGAATGTTTTTCAGGTTCACGGCGTGAGCGCCACCGGTGAGGTGGTGCTCCGCAAGACACTGCGGCGAGCGCAGGTCTTGCCGTTCTTCGCAAAGCTACCGCCGTGCCTGGTGGGCGCCGAGGCCTGCGGGACGTCGCATCACTGGGCGCGCGAGCTGACGAAGCTCGGGCACGAAGTTCGGCTGATGCCGGCGTCTTACGTGAAGCCTTACGTGAAGCGCGGCAAGAACGACGCTGCCGATGCCGAGGCGATCTGCGAAGCGGTGACGCGCCAGACGATGCGGTTCGTGCCGATCAAATCGCGCGAGCAGCAGGCCGCGCTGTCGATCCACCGTGCGCGCAGCCTGCTGATCAAGCAGCGCACGCAGCTGGTCAACATGATGCGCTGCGTGCTTGCCGAGCTCGGCATTGCGATCCCGGTCGGCGTTGAAAAGGCGTTGCAGATGGCGCGAAAGATCGTCGATGGTGAGGCCGAGCTAGATCTGCCGGACGAAGCGGCGAACGTCGTCGGTGTGCTAGCCGGGCAGGTGCTCCAACTGCACACACAGTTGCGCAAGCTCGATCTTCGTCTTGCTGCTCTGCAGCGCAGTGACGAACGGGCCCGGCGCCTTGCAACGATCCCTGGCATCGGACCCGTTGGCGCTACTGCGCTCGCCGCATCGGTAGGCGACGCCGCACAGTTCAAGTCGGGACGACAGTTCGCAGCCTGGCTGGGGCTGACACCGCGCCAGCGATCGAGCGGTGGCAAGGAACGCCTCGGGCGGATCACCAAGATGGGCGACAACTATCTGCGCCAGCTGCTCGTTGTCGGTGCAACCGCATTGATCCGATCTGCCAGGAGCAAGCCCGAGACGGTCGATCCGCGCTTTGTTGCTCTACTCGCCAGAAAGCCCGCGCGCGTCGCCTCGGTTGCCATCGCCAACAAGATGGCGCGGATCGCATGGGCGATCATGGCGCGGGGCGGAGTCTTCGAGCGCGGTCATGCGCCGATACTGGCTGCATGAGAGATCAAGAGCTTAGCTGAGGAGATCAGCTTCACGACGTTGTGAGAGCAAAGCGATGTGATGGAACGAACCGGTCGGACCGGGAACAAGGACAACCCAACGAATGGCGAAGGCGTTACAGCCTGCAAAGCCGATCGGGACCATGTTCGCGGACCCCATCAGGGCCAGCAGTCCATGCCGACTGCATCAACAGGCCGGACAGACGACTGCACCCGACCCATCACCTGATCATCACTTTATGCTTGCAACGCGGGAGCCATCCACAGACGGCCATTCCTTGGAAACTTGCAATGCCCCTCCGTATCGCTGCGCTGCAAGGTGGCCGCATCCGGCTCCGAGCGACCTAGCAGGAAGCGCCGGCGTCCAGGATCGGCGACGCAGCGCTAGCCAGAAACCGGCCCTGAAGCCGTCCCGCATACCGGACATGGCCGAAACACGGACGCATGGGCCGCTCGCCCATTAGGCCGGACATCACACATCATCTTGTGATCTTGTGCTGCGCTACAAAACCGATCTAAAGGCCGCGCCACGCGGTTCCGTCGATGATGGGTGGAGTCTTGGGCTGTCCGGTAGAGTTGCCGGCCATCCGCGTTCCCTACGTGTGGTATCGTTGGAATCCTCGCCCGGCGCGATGTTGTGGGCGATCTGGTCGATGGCCTGAAGCGGATGGAATACCGCGGATATGACTCCGCGGGGGTCTGCACGGTTCACGACGGCCAGCTGGTGCGTCGGCGCGCGCAGGGCAAGTTGCGCAATCTGGTCGATGTGCTGGCGAAGGATACCGCGCCCGGCCATGTCGGCATCGCGCACACCCGCTGGGCGACGCACGGCGCGCCGACGACATCGAACGCGCACCCACATGCCACGGACGAAGTGGCGCTGGTGCACAATGGCCGCCGGGGCTTCGTGCAATATCAGTGCGTATTGCCGCTGGCGGCCAGCGAGGCAGGCATGCGCCGCCTGCTCGAGGCGATCTCAGCCACGGGCGCCGGATCATTCCTCGCGGTGTTGAAGCGCATGGGCCCTTCGTCGTTCGGCATGCTCAGCTTCCCGATGGAGGGCTATACACTCGCGCTCGATTTTCCAGCCACGCCCGCCAATCTCGCCTTGCTCGAGACGCTTGATATCATCACCGCCGACCATGGCGGCCGCATCTATCTCACCAACGGATGCGCGAGTCTCGCCGCAGATGTTCGCGCAAGGCTATCCCAGGCTGCCCGAGTTTCGGGACTTGCGCGCGCGCTACGGTCTCGATCAGCGCATTTCTTCCCTGCTCTCGCAACCATTAGGTCTGTAAACATGCTTGCCTCTCCCGTTCTGATCCTGGGTGCCCGCTCGGACATCGGTCGCGCGCTGGCGCGGGGCTATGCCGCGCAGGGCTGCGAGGTCATTCTGGCGGCGCGCGGCGACATCAGCGCCGATTCCACCGATCTGGCGCTGCGCACCGGCGCGCGTGTCCACGCGGTCAGCTTCGACGTGACCGACGGCCAGCCGGATGCCTTTTTCGATGCATTGGGCGTGGTGCCCGGCACGGTGGTGATGGTCGCAGGGCTGCTCGAGGATCAAGCTCAATCTGCGGCGGATGATCTTGCGGCTGCGTGCGTGATGGACAGCAATTATGCAGGACCCTCGCGTTATTTGCTCGCCGCTGCCCGCAGGATGGCGAATGTGCCCGGCGCGTGCATTATCGGTATCAGCTCGGTCGCGGGCGAGCGCGGGCGGGCGTCGAACTTCGTGTACGGATCGGCCAAGGCCGGGTTCACCGCCTTCCTCTCGGGCCGGCGCAACGCGTACGCCATGACCGGCCTCCATGTCATGACGGTCAAGCCCGGCTTCGTCCGCACACAGATGACCGCAGGCATGAAATTGCCGCCAGCGGTGACCGCCGAACCCCAACAGGTGTCAGATGCCATCATCCGGGCGCAGGGCAGGAAGAGCGATGTCATCTACACGTTGGCCCGCAGGCGGCTGAACATGGCGATCATTCGCGCCATCCCCGAGCCGATCTTCAAGAAACTCTCGCTCTGACAGTCCTACCGGACAAATGCCCGCCCTGACGATCTATTCAGGGCATTGCGCCTTCCTCTTGCGTCTAAAGGCTCGCAATGTGCCGAATAGCTGGACCAACTTGAGCGACAGCAAGTTTCCTATTCAGATGGAGGTCCGTAGCCAGCTGGTATCACTATTCCGAACCGACTCCCCTAAATCTGCAGCCGCTGGCTCGCGAACTGCGCCGTGTGCCGCAAATCACACTAGAGGTTGAGATTACCTATCAAACCGGTCTAAAGGCTCGGCCCGGTCGCAATATCGTTAACGAGTGCACAGACGGATAGCTGGCAACGACGCCTGCTGTTCCTGTTTCGTATCTGCTCTGAAAGGCCCATTCTTCTATGTGCGGTATCGTTGGAATCCTCGCCCGGCGCGATGTCGTGGGCGATCTGGTCGATGGTTTGAAGCGGATGGAATACCGCGGATATGACTCCGCGGGGGTCTGCACGGTGCACGACGGCCAGCTGGTGCGCAGGCGCGCGCAGGGCAAGTTGCGCAATCTGGTCGATGTGCTGGCGAAGGATCCCGCGCCCGGCCATGTCGGCATCGCGCACACCCGCTGGGCGACGCACGGCGCGCCGACGACATCGAACGCGCACCCACATGCTACGGACGAAGTGGCGCTGGTGCACAACGGCATCATCGAGAACTTCAAGCAGCTGCGCGATGCGCTGATCGCACGCGGTCGCCGTTTCGAGAGCGAGACCGACTCCGAGGTTGTCGCTCATCTGCTGAGCGAGCGGATCGAGGCCGGCGACAGCCCGCAGGACGCGGTCAAGGCCGTACTGCCGCAGCTGCGCGGCGCCTTCGCGCTTGCCATCGCGTTCCGCCAGTATCCGGATATGCTGATCGGCGCGCGGCTGGGTTCGCCTCTGGTGCTGGGCTATGGCGAGGGCGAGACGTATCTTGGTTCGGACGCGCTGGCGCTTGCTCCACTGACCCAGCGCATCGCCTATCTCGAAGAGGGCGACTGGGTGGTGCTGACCCGCGAGGGCGCGCAGGTCTTTGACGCCGACAACGCTCCCGTAGAGCGCGAGGTCACGTTGTCGGGCGTCACCGGCGCGCTGATCGACAAGGGCAACCACCGCCATTTCATGCAGAAGGAAATCTTCGAGCAGCCGGTGGTCGTGGCGCAGACGCTGCAAAGCTATATCCGCTCGGTCGAACAGCAGGTGGCGCTGCCACAGATGGACTTCGAGCTTTCGGACATCGACCGGGTGACGATCATCGCCTGCGGCACCGCATCCTATGTCGGCATGATCGGCAAATACTGGATCGAGCAATTGGCGCGCGTCCCCGTCGAGGTCGATGTCGCGTCGGAATACCGGTATCGCGATCCGGTGCTGTCGCCCGGAATGCTTGGCGTGGTCGTGTCTCAATCGGGCGAGACCGCCGATACGCTGGCGGCCCTGCGCCACATGAAGGCGGGCGGGGTGACCACCGCGGGCATCATCAATGTTCCGACCAGCTCGATGGCGCGCGAGGTCGATCTGTTGCTGCCGACGCACGCGGGCCCCGAGATCGGGGTGGCCTCGACCAAGGCGTTCACCTGCCAGCTGGCGGTGATGGCGGCGCTCGCGGTCAATCTTGCGCGCGCCAAGGGGCGCCTCAGCCAGGCTGAAGAGGCCGAGATCGTGCGCCATCTGATCGAGGCTCCGGCAGCAATCAACGCGGCGCTGGCACATGATGCCGAGATCGAGGCGATGGCGCACACCATCGCACAGGCGCGCGACGTGCTCTATCTGGGGCGTGGGCCGGACTATGCGCTGGCGCTGGAAGGCGCGCTCAAGCTCAAGGAAATCAGTTACATCCACGCCGAAGGCTATGCCGCAGGCGAGATGAAGCACGGCCCCATCGCGCTGATCGACGAGGCGGTTCCGATCATCGTCATCGCGCCCTCGGGCCCGCTGTTCGAAAAGACGGTGAGCAACATGCAGGAGGTGCGCGCGCGCGGCGGCCAGGTGGTGCTGATCTCGGATGCCAAAGGCCTGGCCGAGGCAGGTGAAGGCTGCCTGGCGACGATCGAGATGCCCAAGGTGCACCCCATGATTGGCCCTATGGTTTACTGCGTACCAATCCAGTTGCTCGCCTATCACGTCGCGGTCGCCAAGGGCACCGATGTCGATCAGCCCCGCAACCTGGCCAAGTCCGTCACCGTAGAGTGACCGATGGAACCAGCGAAAGTCCATGCACCCTCAAAGAACCTAGATACATTCAAAGCCAGAAGGACATACGAAATGCGTTCTGACATGGATGAGATCGACACGATCGAAAAAGCAAAAGCAATCGAGTCCATTATTCATACGATCAAGCATCTTGGGCTGTCGATTGAGGATCTGATCAAATATCAGCAGCACCTCGGCGATTACGATCCAACCATTGGTGAGCAGCATATCGACAGCTATGCGCAAGGCTCGCACTAGGCTGCCTTGACAAGAGGCTTCATCGATAGGCGTGCGGCAGCGAGGTTGAGGAAGCTCTCAAACGACAGGGCAGTCTTGTCGTAGCGGGTGGCAATGCAGTGTTGCTGTTTCAGCTTGCTGAACATGCGCTCGATGCGGGTTGCGGTCCTTACAGCGCCGATAGTCTGGATGAACCGGCACTTTCCGGTTCGACCGGGGCGGGATGATCAGCAGAATGCCGCGCATGAGCAGGTTTTTGCGGAACCTTTCGCCGTCGTAACCCTTGTTGGCGAGCAGCGCCTTCGGCTTGGGCAATGGCAGCGCCATAAAGTCATCGACCACATTATAATCCGAAGCCTCTCCGCCGGTCAGGATGAAACCGATAGGCAGTCCTTGATTGTCAGAGTGGAAGTGGACTTTGCTCGTAAATCTGCCGCGTGATCGACCGAAAGGCTGCGTACACGCCCCTATTTTCCGCCCGCTGCCGAGACATGGCCGCGAACCGTGCTGCTGTCAATCATGTGCTGCCAATCGTCGGTCAGGCCCAGATCGACCAGCGTTTGCAGCAGGGCATACCAGACGCCTTGCTCCGCTTAGCGCCGGAACAGGACGTAGACCGAATTCCATTTGCGGTAACGTTTGTGCATGTCGCACCAGGGGCACCCGACCCGCGACACGTGCAGCATTCCATTGAGAAATCGCCGGTTGTCCTCGGCATGCCGAGTCCAGCGGCCTCGCTTAGATGAGAGCAGCGGTCCGATCGGTTCCCATTCCGCACCTGACACATCGCCACGGCCCATGACTACTCCCCAAAGAGCAGCCGTGAAACAGAATATGGGGCGTTTGGGAATCCCTTTTGTCGACACGGCCTAGCATGCACGGTGGCATCAGTAGATACATTGTTGCGCTCTTTGCAATGATGGCGACTGTGACATAAATATTCAGAGGACACTTTCTCCATCGGAAGGTCCTCTGGGGTGTGCCGCGGGTGAACCTAGTGCTCACGCCGGGCTTTCTGGTGGGGCGCGGTATCGAGATCGCCGGGGTCGGCAAGGCATGCAGGGCGAGCGCATTTTGGTGCTGCTGCTGGCATGCAGCCTGCTGATCGTTTCTGGGCTGATGACCGAGAGTATCAAAAAAAAATTTGAATAGCCTGACTTTTTCCAGCCGTGCGCGTTTCACGATATGGAACGTCCCGGAACTGGCGCTTCTCCATGGACCGGCACCGGCCAGCTCGAGCGCTATCCCGGGTCCGCGTGTCGCTGCAAAGGGTTGACGTGTCGCGCTTGACTGGACTGGAAGCATCGCGGAAATGGAAGCAATGGATGTTATCGCTCTCCCGATGAAGCTGGCGGCGCGCCAGGTGGCAAAGCCATGGGGAAAGGCCGATATCCCGGCTCCCTTTAGCAACACCGGCCCCGACAAGATCGGCGAAATCTGGTTCGAAGCCAAAGGTGCTGAGCCACTGGGGCTGATGGTGAAGTACATCTTCACCAGCGAGAAACTCTCGATCCAGGTGCATCCCGGCGATGCCTATGCCCGCACGATCGGCCTATCCGGCGGCAAGGAGGAGTGCTGGCTGGTGCTCGATGCCGAACCCGGTGCGACGCTGGGGATCGGTCTGGTGCGCGACCTCAGCGGTGACGAACTGCGCGCGGCCGCGCTTGATGGCTCGATCGAGCAACTGCTTGCCTGGCACCCGGTGGCGCGCGGCGACTTCTTCTACATCCCGGCTGGCACCATCCACGCCATCGGCGCGGGGCTGAGCCTCATCGAGATCCAGCAGAACGCCGATGTGACCTTCCGGCTGTACGATTATGGCCGCCCGCGCGAACTGCATCTGGACCAGAGCATCGCGGTTGCGAACGCTGCGTCCTATCGCCACACGCTGGCGCGGCACATCGATCTGGACACCGACCAGACACTGGTCGACGGGCCGCTGTTCGGGCTTCGCCTGACAGGAGATGCCCCCGAAACGCTGGACGGAACCGGCCCGCTGCTGGTGATCCCGATCGATGGCAGCGTTTCGGTGCAGACCGCCGCCGGTGCGGTCTCCGCGGCCGCGGGTGAATGTCTCGCAATCGATCCAGCCTCTTCCTATCGTGCCAGCAGCGGCGCGCGCCTCCTGCTCGCCCGCGCTTATGAGAACGGCCAAACTGCATGACGAAAATCACTCCCGTGATCCTTTCGGGCGGCTCGGGCATCCGGCTCTGGCCGCTGTCGGTCGCCGCCCGTCCCAAGCAGTTCCTGCCGTTGGTCACCGACCGCTCGATGTTCGCCGACACGCTTGCCCGCGCCAACGGCTCGGACAGGTTCAGCCTTGCGCTGATCATCGGCGCCGAGCGTCATTTCGATCTATTGCAAGCCGAACTGGCCGAAGCGGGGCTGGACGACGCGCGAATCCTGCTGGAACCCAGCGCGCGTAACACTGCGCCTGCCATCGCGCTGGCAGCACTGGCGGCAGGATCGGGCGATGCCGTGATGCTGGTGATGCCCAGTGACCATGTCATCGGCGATCTAGATGCGTTTCTCGCCGCGGTTGACGCCGCGCGTCCGGCTGCCGAACAGGGCTGGCTGGTCACCTTCGGCATCGAACCGACCGGGCCCGAAACCGGCTTTGGCTATATCCTCATGGCCGCGCCGCTCGCCGATATTCCCGGGGTCCGCAAGGTCGCGCGCTTCATCGAAAAGCCGCCGCGCGACGAGGCCGAGGCAATGCTCGCCGAGGGCAACCATGCCTGGAATGCCGGGATCTTCCTGATGAGAGCCGATCGCTATCTGGAGGAGCTAGCGCTGCACGCCCCCGACATTCTGCGGGCAGCGAGGCAATCGCTGGAAGGCGTGCAGCTCAACGCTCGCACCATCCGCCCGCTGCCCGACCGCTTTGCCGTCTGCCCCTCCGCTTCGATCGACTATGCGGTGATGGAACGCGCCGACCGCGTCGCCATCGTGCCGGTGTCGTGCGGCTGGTCGGATGTCGGCAGCTGGGACGCACTGGCAGGCATCGCCCCGCCCGACGACGCCGGCAACACCAGCCATGGCGAGGTCATCGCGATCGATTGCAGCAATTCGCACATCCATGCCGACGGCATCACCGTCACCGCATCGGGCATCAGTGACCTCATCATCATCGCCAACGGAAGCCACGTGATGATCGTCCCCAAGGGCCGCTCGCAGGACGTCAAGAAGATCGTCGAGGCGCTGAAGGCGGGCGGCTAACCATGGACAGAGGGAAAGACACCGAGGTAAATCTGTGACCCGGTTCGCTTACCCTCCCGCACCGTGGCTGCTGATCCCATTGTGCCTCGGGATCGCGGCCTGCAGCGCCGGCGGTGGGACCGCGGCTGGCGCCGACAACAGCACAAAGGCGCGCATGATGGGCAATCCGGTGGTTCATTTCGAGATCCCCGTCACCGACATGGACCGGGCGGTGGCGTTTTACGAAGGCGTGTTCGGCTATCGGCTCACCCGGCAAGAGGTCGACGGATATGACATGGCGTTCTTTGCTCGCGCCGACGGGGCTGCCGGTGCAAGCGGGGCGCTGGCCAGAGGCGATGTCTACCGGCCGAGCAAAGAAGGTGTGATCGTCTATTTCGATGTGCCCGATATCGATGCGGTGCTACGCATGGCCAGCAGTCGCGGTGCCAGCATACTCTATCAGAAAAAGGATATCGGCGCGGCAGGGTTCGTCGCCGAAATCGAGGACAGTGAAGGCAATCGCATCGCGCTGTCGCAGGTCAGGGACTGACCCCGGGCCCGGCTATTCCTCGTCGCGCAGCGCCGGGGCGACCCGTTCTTCCTGCGGCGTCGGCGGCGGACGGCGCACCGGGGGCCGGGGTTCGGCCTGACGGACCTGCGGCCGGTTGACGGGATCACGGCCAAGCGCGCGATCTATGAAATTGTCATCCAGCCGCTCGGGCTGCTGCACCGGCGGCGGCGCGAACGGGTCGGGCTCGGCCGGGCCGCGGCCCGGATCGATCGGGTTGCCGTTCTCGTCGATGAAGATCACATCGTCGGGCGAGCCGAAATAGGCCTCGTCATCGGGCTCTAGCTGCCACTCGGGAAGCTTGAGCTCGGTATCGAACGGCTCGACCTTGCGCTTGGCGACCGCGACCTTCATGAATTGCGCGAACGCGCGCGCGGGCGCGGTGCCGCCCTGCAGCCCGCCGACCGGGCGGGCATCGTCGCGGCCCATCCAGACGCCGGTGGTGATCCCGCTCGAAAAGCCAAGGAACCAGCCGTCCTTGTTGCTGTTGGTGGTGCCCGTCTTGCCCGCCACCGGCCGTCCGATCTGCGCGGCGCGCCCGGTGCCGACATTGACCGCGGTCTGCAGCAGGTCGGTCATCCCGGCGGTGACGTGCGGCGGTACGAGCACCTGGCTCATGTCGGATTCATGGCTGTAGAGCACCTCGCCATCGCTGGTGGTGACCTTGGTGATACCATAAGGCGAAATTGCAACCCCGCCCGAGCTGACCCCGGCAAAGGCGCGCACCATATCGATCACGCGGACCTCGGACGATCCCAGCACCATCGACGGCAAGGTCGTGATCGGCGTGGTGATGCCGAAGCGGCGCGCCATGTTGGCGATCGAGCTGGTGCCGACATCCTCGCCGATACGCGCGGCAACGGTGTTCTTGGAATAGGCAAAGGCGGTGCGCAGCGTGATATCGCCCGCATAGCTGCCGCCGCTGTTGCGCGGCGACCAGCCGCCGATGGTGATCGGCGCGTCGGTGACGATGTCTTCGGGCGTATAGCCCGCCTCCAGCGCGGAGAGATAGACGAACAGCTTCCACGCCGAACCCGGCTGGCGCAGCGCGCTGGTGGCGCGGTTGTAGTTGGAGGTGACGTAATCGGTGCCGCCGACCATCGCGCGCACCGCGCCATCACGGTCGAGCGAGACCAACGCGCCCTGCGCACCGCCCGGAACATTGGCCTGAATCGCCGCAGTGCCTGCGCGCTGCATGTTGAGATCGAGCGTGGTCCACACCACGATCGGCTCGCCATTGTCCTCGATCAGCGTGTCGAGCTGGGGCAATGCCCAATCGGTGAAATAGCGCACCGAATTCTGGCCCTTTTCGGGCGCGAACTCGACGCCTTCAAGATCCGCCTCGGCGGCCTGGGCCGGGGTGATCGTGCCGACATCCCGCATCACCTGCAGCACCACGCCCGCTCGGCCCAGAGCAGCCTCGCTGTCGGCAGTGGGGGAATAGCGGGAGGGTGCCTTGACCAAGCCGGCGATGATCGCGGCCTCGGCGAGCGACAGCGTCTTGGCATCATGGTTGAAGAACTTGCGCGCCGCCGAATCCACGCCATAGGCGCCGCCGCCGAAATACACCTTGTTGAGGTACAGCTCGAGGATCTGGTCCTTGGAGAACTTGCGCTCCAGCGCCAGCGCGAGCACGCCTTCGCGGATCTTGCGGGTATAGGAACGGCTGTTGCTGAGGAAAACGTTGCGCGCGAGCTGCTGGGTGATAGTCGATGTGGCCCGCACGCGGCCGCCGCCTGCGACCGAATTGTAGATCGCGCGGCCGATGCCGATCGGGTCGACGCCGGGGTGATAGGCGTAGCGGCGGTCCTCGACAGAGACCATCGCATCCTTCATCACCTGCGGAATGTCATCGATATCGAGCCATTCGCCGAAGCTTGGGCCCAGTTGCATGATCTCGGTGCCATCGGCGGCCTTGACCAGGATCATCTGGCCGTTGGGAGAGGATTTCAGGTCCTGAAAGCTGGGCAGCGAACCCATCACGGTGACCACCGCGACGACAAGGCCGATCAGCCCGATCACCGCTGCTGCCGAGCCGATCTTGACGAAACGCCAGAACCACAGGCGCGGACCGCTTGCGGGCCTGGGCTTCGACGCGGCCCTGTCACCCTTGTCTTTCACCGCCATGTGCAATCGGCCCCGATCATTGTGCCCAGCTCATTGTGCCAGGCTCATTATGCAACGCGCGCATCAGCCGCGCCGCAGCAAAGCGCCGCGTTTTGCAGCATCCGGCTTTCGCGTTGCTGAATATCGCGTCCAGTGCCATGCGCCAAGGCGTTTCGGTGGGGCCTCATGCCGTGCCCGGCCCGCCTGGCGCGTCGCCTGCCACATCGCCTGCAAGCGCCTGCGCCATTGCGAGTTCACGCGGCGTGTTGACGTTCATCAGCGCGCCTGGCTCCGGAAACTCCACCGCGCGCGCGCCCAGCGCCTCGCCCAGGCGGCGCAGCGACCATTTTTCGGCGCAGACCTCTGCCGGAAGGGCTGCGATCACCGCGCGCGCATCCCACAGCGCGAAGGCGGGCTGCCAGGCGCCAGGGCTGCCACCGCCGCCGTCGTCTGCGGCCATCGCCACCGGCGCAGATGCCGCGAGCCGTTCGACCAGATCGTCCGGAACGAAGGGCGCATCGACCGGCGCGGTGACGAACGCATGCACGTCGCGCGCCGCCAGATGCAGCGCCGCCGCGCGGATCGCGCCGACGGGTCCCGCTGGGCCTTCGGGGAGATCGGCGATCGCCTCGAGCCCGGTGCCATAATCATGCGGCGCTGACAGCAGCACCTGCCCCACCTGCCGCGACAATCGCCGCACCACTCTGTCGATCATGCGTTCGCCGCCGATCAGCGCCAGCGCCTTGTCCTCGCCCTGCATGCGGCGCGACTGGCCGCCTGCCAGCACCACGGCGACCTGCGGCAGGGACATATCCATCAGGCTCAGTTCGCAGGCGCCTTGGGGGCCAGCGGCGAGGGCTGCTCGATCGGCTGGCCAGCGGCATCGCGCAGGCCGCGAGGTTCGAGAATGGCAGCGCTTTCGATGATGTCGAGAGCGCGCCGCGCCTCGGCATAGATCCGCGCCTTGGCCAGCCAGTCGGCGGCCTTGTTGCTTCCGGGCAGCCGCTCGATCTCGGCGAGTGCAGCCTCGACCCGCCCGGCCTCCAGATAGCGCTTGGCGCGCTGCAGCCGCTGCGAGGGGGTCTGCGACACGCTGCCCTGCTGCTCGACGACGAACAGCTCGCTCGCCTCGCGCTGCAGCGCATCGAAAAAGCCTTCATTGGCGGCGCGACCCGAGACGATCGAGGGGCCGATCTCCTCAAGCTGCGCGCGCAATTGGTCCATGGTGACGGGGTTGCGCGCGGCGCGCACGATGGTGGCGACCGCATTGGGCTGTGCTGCGCCGAAACGCAGCTGCAGCTGGCCTTCGAGATAGCCCAGCGCCGAGGCGCGGTCGAGCGCGCGGCGCGCGGCAAAGGCGATCAGCAGCCCCTCGGCGCGCCCGGCATTGCCCGATGCCTCCTGCGCCTGAACATTGATCAGCGACAGCCGGTTCTCGAGCTCTGCCACCCGCACATCGAGCGCACGCGGCGAAACCGGGCCCCCGAGCATGCCGCCTGTCATCGCAGGCGGCGGACCGCCGGCGCCGGGACCTGCCGGATCTGCGGTAATGACATTGCGGTCGAGCGCGGTCTGCGCAGGCGTTGCAGGCGTTTCGGTGAACCAGCCCGAGCGGGTGATCAGCCAGCCCGACAGCGTCGCTCCGCCGACAAAGGCAAGCGCCAGCAGGATCAGCAGCGTCCTGCCGCTGGCGCCTTGCGAAGGGCGGCCCGGGCGGGGGGTCTCGGGGTTCATCATGTCTCCGGTTGGTGATTGGGTGCGGCATGCTGGCACAGGGCGTCCGCCACGTCCAGCAAAGCACGGTCGTCGGTCGAGGCCGCGACGCGCACCGCAGCCCAGCCGGACCCCGCCGCATCGACCAACGCAGGCGCGAACAGGGCGAGGCTGATCCGCCCGCGATCCAGCCCGGCGGAATCGACCAGGGCGGCAAAGTGCGAGGCCGCGCGCGCCGAATGCAGCAGCACCACGCAGGGGTTGGCCAGCGCATCTGCCAACGCAGGGGGCATCGGCAGCGCGCGCGACCGATAGACGATGCGGGTGTCGATCGCGAGGCGGCTGTCGGGAAGATCGACGCGGTCTTCGCCCGCCAGCCGCAGGATGTGCAGATGGCCGTCCTCGACCAGCATCGGCAGCAGGGCGGAGAGACCACCCTGCCCCTGGCCGCGCACCCGGAAGCCGAGGTCCAGCGCCATCCGCGCGGTCTTGCCGCCCACCGCATAGACGGGCAGGTCCTTGAGGTCCGCGAGCGCCGGGCCGCCATGGCGAAAGACATTGGCGCTGCCCACCAGCAGAGCGTCATAGGCGGACGGATCGACGGGGCTCCAGGCGACCTGCTCGATGACGAACAGCGGCGTCACCAGCGGATCGTGCCCCGCGGCGCGCAGCGCCTGCGCGGTCGCGGTGGCGCCGGGCTGAGGCCGCAGCACGATGATGCGCGCGCCCGCCATCAGCCCGGATGGAACAGCCGCGTGATCGTCTCGGGGGCCTGGGCCAGCAGATCGGCGGCCAGCCGCGCCGGTGCGCCAGGATCGTTCGCCGCAAAGCGGATGTCGCCCGCGACATGCTGCGCGCCGTCTTCGGAATAGAGCACCGCGCGCAGATGGATCGTGGTGCCCGAATTCCGCGCCAGTGCAGCGATCGCCGAGTGGCAGTCGCCGCCCAATGCCTCGAGCAGGGCGCGTTCCGCCATCACGCAGGCCGAGGTCGGGGCATCGTCGATCCCGCCGATCAGCGCGCGCATGGCCGCATCATCCCGGCGCACTTCGATCCCCACCGCGCCTTGCGAGGGGGCAGGCAGCCAGCTGTCGCTGTCCAGCCGCACCGAGGCGATCCCCGGCAGCGTCTCGCCCAGCCGGTCGAGCCCGGCGGCGGCGAGCAGCGTCGCATCGGCCTCTCCGGCCTGCAGCTTGCCGATGCGGGTGGCGACATTGCCGCGGAACAGCACCGGCACGATATCGGGGCGAAGGCTACGAATCTGCGCGGAGCGGCGCGGCGAGCTGGTGCCGAAGCGCGCGCCGTGCGGCAGCGCATCGATGCTCGCAGCGCCCAGCAGGACATCGCGGACATCCGCGCGCGGCAGCATCGCGGCGAGCACGAAAGCTTCGGGGCGGATGGTCTCGACATCCTTCATCGAATGCACCGAAAGGTCGATCGTACCGCCGCCCAGCGACCAGTCGAGCTCGCGCGTCCACAGCGCCTTGCCGCCGACATCGGCAAGCGGGCGGTCGGTGATCCGGTCGCCGCTCGCCACCACCGGCGACAGCTCGACCTGATCTTCGGCCAGCCCCCAGCGCGCGCGCAGCGCGGCGGCGGTCATGTGTGCCTGCGCCATCGCCAGCGGCGATGCGCGGGTGCCCAGCCGGATGGGCCGGTCGGCGAGGATTTCGGCTATGCCTTCGGGCAGGTCGGCGCGGGCGCCGGGGTGCAATGTCTCTCCCATGCACCTTGTGCTAGCGGCCAATAGCGATAAGGGAAAGCCCCATGGCAATCATCCTCGGCATCGAATCAAGCTGCGATGAAAGCGCGGCCGCGCTGATCGGGTCCGATCGCAGCATCCTGGCGCACCGGCTGGCGGGGCAGGAAGACGCGCACCGTCCCTATGGCGGCGTGGTCCCCGAGATCGCCGCGCGCGCGCATGTCCAGATCCTCACCCCGCTGATTCAGGCCGCGCTCGACGATGCCGGGCTCACCCTCGACGATGTCGATGCGGTCGCCGCGACCGCAGGCCCCGGGCTGATCGGCGGCGTGATGGTCGGGCTGGTCACCGCCAAGGCGCTGGCGATGGCGGCGGGCAAGCCGCTGATCGCGGTCAACCATCTCGAGGGCCATGCGCTCTCGCCAAGGCTCGCCGATGCATCGCTCGAATTTCCCTATCTGCTGCTGCTCGTCTCGGGCGGGCATTGCCAGATCCTGCGGGTCGATGGCGTGGGCCAGTACCGCAGGCTGGCGACGACGATCGATGATGCCGCAGGCGAGGCATTCGACAAGACCGCCAAGATCCTGGGGCTGGGCTATCCCGGCGGGCCAAAGGTCGAGGCGCTGGCGAAGACCGGCGATGCGCGGGCGGTACCGCTGCCCCGGCCATTGCTGGGCAGCGCCGAGCCGCATTTCTCGTTCGCAGGCCTCAAGAGCGCGGTGCTGCGCGCGGCGCAAAGCGGGAGCCATAGGCCCGAGGATATCGCCGCAAGCTTTCAGGCGGCGGTGGTCGATTGCCTGATCGACAGGCTCGAAAAGGCTCTGTCCGGCTCTGCCGACGAGGGAGAAAGCCCCCGAACCCTTGTCGTCGCAGGCGGGGTCGCGGCGAACGGCGCGATCCGCTCGGCGCTCGAGGCGCTCGCCAACCGCCACGATATGGGCTTTGTCGCCCCGCCTCTGTGGCTTTGCACCGACAATGCGGCGATGATCGGCTGGGCGGGAGCAGAACGCTTCGCTTTGGGGCTGACCGATCCGCTGGATATCGCCGCGCGCCCGCGCTGGCCGCTCGACCCACAGGCAGAAGCGGCGCGCGGCGCAGGAGTGAAGGCATGAGCGACACCAAACCAACGGTCGGCGTGATCGGCGGCGGCGCCTGGGGCACTGCGCTGGCGCAGATGCTGGCGAGCGATGGCCGCGAGGTGCTGCTCTGGGCGTTCGAACCCGCGGTGGTCGAGGAGATCAACGCGCAGCACCGCAACAGCGCGTATCTCACCGGGATCGATCTTAACCCCGCGATCCGGGCCAGCACCGATCTGGCTGATCTGGCCGGTTGCGCGCTGCTGCTGGTGGTGACCCCCGCGCAGCACATGCGCCACGTGCTTGCCGCGTTGCCGCCCGGCACCGCCGATCTGGTGCTGTGCTGCAAGGGCATCGAGGAGGCGAGTGGCGACCTGATGGTCGATGCCGCGCGCGCCGCGGCTCCGGGACGCCCGCTTAGCGTACTGTCGGGCCCGACTTTCGCGCATGAGGTCGCGCGCGGCCAGCCCACCGCGGTGACGCTGGCATGCGAGGATCACGCGCAATGGGAGCGGATCGCGCCGCAGATCGCGCGCCCCGCCTTCCGGCCCTATTTCACCACCGACATCACCGGCGCCGAAATCGGCGGTGCGGTCAAGAATGTGCTCGCGATCGCGTGCGGCGTGGTCGAGGGGCTGGGGCTGGGCCAGAACGCCCGTGCCGCACTGATCGCGCGCGGTTTTGCCGAGATGACGCGGTTCGGCCTGGCCTGCGGGGCGCAGGCGGAGACGCTGTCGGGCCTGTCTGGGCTGGGCGATCTGGTGCTGACCTGCTCGTCGGTGAGCTCGCGCAATTTCTCGCTGGGCAAGGCACTGGGCGAGGGTCGTAACGCCGCCGAGATTCTCGCCGACCGCGCAACCGTGGCCGAAGGCGCCTTCACCGCGCCGGTGCTGCAGCGCGTGGCGCGCGACCGGGGCGTCGCGATGCCGATCGTCGACACGGTTTGTGCATTGCTGACAGGCGACGTCGCAGCGGGCGCTGCGGTGGCGGCGCTGCTGGCGAGGCCGCTGACAGCGGAATAGACGCCCCCTCTCGTCTGTGCCTCCCTACCCCGCTCAGTCTGAGCCTGTCGAAGGCCATTCAATCTGTTCGCGTAACCAAACATGTCATCCTGAACTTGTTTCAGGACCCATTGTGCGTTTCTGCGAAGTGGGCAGCGAGCCGTGAAATGGGCCCTGAAACAAGTTCAGGGTGACGGACTTTGACAGCCGGGGCAAACGGCGCGCGGCCTTCGACAGGCTCAGGCTAAGCGGCTGATGGTGAAGGGTCGTTATCACTCCCCCGCCAGTATCCCCGCCAACCCGGCCTCGTAATCCGGATAGCGCAACTCCCAGCCCAGCAACCGTTTCGCCTTGCCGTTCGCCACCCGGCGGTTCTCGGCGTAGAAGCCAAGCGCCATCGGCGACAGGTTCGCCTCCTCCAGCGTCTGCAGCGGCGGCGGCGGCATGTCGAGCAGGCGGCACGCCGCCTCGATCACCAGATTCTGCGAACAGGGCAGGTCGTCGGCGAGATTGTACACCCCCGCCGGGCCTGCAAACGATGCGATCACCCCGCCTGCGATATCGTCGACATGCACCCGGCTGAACACCTGACCGGGCATCGCGATTCGCTTGGCCCCGCCATCGCGCACCCGGTCGAGCGCGCTGCGCCCGGGGCCATAGATCCCCGGCAGCCGCAGCACATGGACACGCGAGTCGAGTGCCTGCCAGTCGAGATCGGCTTGGGTGCGCGCGTTGCGCCTGCCGGTGCCGACAGCCGAGCCTTCATCCACCCACGCCCCGCGCGCATCGCCATAGACACCGGTCGAGGACAGATAGCCGATCCAGCGCGCGGGCGCGGCGCGCAGCGCATCGGCATAAGCGGCGAGCACCGGGTCAGTGCTGCTGGCGCGATCGGGCGGAACGCTCGAGAGGATGTGGCTCGCGCCTGCCAGCGCGGCGTGGCCGGCAGCGCTGTCGGCAAAATCGGTGTCGCCCGCACGGCCCGTGCCCTGCACCTGCCAGCCCTGGGCGCGCAGCCGCTGCGCAAGGATCGAGGCGGTATAGCCCATGCCGAAGATGAAAAGCCTGCTCATGGCGCGCGACCCTAATGCCGTGGCAGCGGCTGACAAGCGTTTGCGGGAGTTTGCGACCGTCAGGCCAGCCGGGTTTCGCGCTCGATCGGGCGGGGGCGGTGGTTGTCATCGAGCGCGACAAAGGTGAACAGGCCGCTGGTCACGCGCACCTCCTGCTCGCCGCGGTCACGGGTCGCGATGACATCCAGCCGGATCGCAATCGAGGTGCGGCCCACCCGCTCGACCTCGGCATAGACCGAGATGATATCGCGCAACAGGATGGGGGCAAGGAACTGCATCGCCTCGATAGCGACAGTGGCGCAAGGCCCCTGAACCTCGCGGCTGGCGACGATTCCGCCTGCGATATCCATCTGCGCCAGCACCCAGCCGCCGAAGATATGGCCATTGGAATTGATGTCCGCAGGCGCGGGCACCACCCGCAGCACGGGATCGCGACACTCGGTCAGGCGATCGGTGGTCTCAGTCATGGAATTGCCCCCCGGTTGGCACCCGGCACTCCGGCCCCCGGTCACGGAGACTCGGGATCGAGCGCGTCGTCTATCGATTCGTCATGGCCGGTGCCGCTGGAAAGGAACACCAGCCCCATCAGCGCCGCGGTCAGCAACATCGTGAAGCCTATGCCCAGCGCCGCAGCGATGTACATGTGGATCGAGACCGTTCCGTGCAGCATGAACAGCACGCCCAATATGCTCACCACCGCCAACGCCGTGGCCGCCGCCATCCAGCCCATCACCCGCCAGTAGCGGCGCCAGGCAAAGCGGGCATATTCGGGATCATCGAGATTGGAAAAGCGGGGCATGGAAGGGGATATAGGTCGAGATGCCTTTTCTTTCCAAGCATTTCGTGGGACCATCGCTCTGCTTGAGTCGCCATGGCGGACCTCGTTGCATTGCCGCCTTTGTCAGAGGGACCGGGCGTAACGCTTAGGAGGGCGCATGTCATGACCATTGCCAATATTCTGTCCGGGCGCGATGGCGCGGTCCACCAATGCACCTGCAATGCCACCGTGCGCGATGCGGCCAACCTGCTCGCGGAAAAGCGCATCGGCGCGCTGCCGATCGTGCGCGACGGCGAGGTGGTCGGCATCTTCTCCGAGCGCGATCTGGTCTACCGGCTGCATTCGGACGGCCCCGATATTCTCGATCAGCCGGTCGAAAAGGCGATGACCGCGCCCGCGATCACCGTTGCCCCCGACACTGCGGTGATGTCCGCGCTCTCGCTGATGACGCGCAGGCGGATCCGCCAT
The DNA here is from genome assembly GCF_003431825.1 of Blastomonas fulva. GTDB lineage: Bacteria > Pseudomonadota > Alphaproteobacteria > Sphingomonadales > Sphingomonadaceae > Blastomonas > Blastomonas fulva. The sequence goes on from NZ_CP020083.1 coordinate 1,287,613, forward strand.
CTGCCGGTGGTCGAAGGCACGACTTTGATCGGCTTCGTCTCGATCGGCGATCTGGTGAAGTACCGCATCGACAAGATCGAAAGCGAGGCCGCGGCGCTGAGGGATTACATCCAGAGCGTTTGAGGGCGGCTGTTCTCCAGTTTTTTGCCCGTCATTCCCGCGAACGCGGCAATCCCGCTTTGTCTGGCCCCTCGGGCAGAAGCGGGCCCCCGCCTTCGCGGGGGTGAAGACAAAAGGGCTGGGGCCGGGCACTAACCCCTATCGCATCAGCCCGCCCAGCAGATTGCGCGCGAACCGGCCGAGGCCCGGAAAGCCGAACGCCTTGCCCAGTTCGGTCGCGACCGTGCCCGCGGCCGCGCTTGCCGCGCTGGCACCCGGGCGCGCGCTGCTCTTCTTGCCGCGGATGGCGCCTGCAATCACCGCGCCGGCCGAGGCGGCTGCCGCCCCGGCTGCGGCATTCCCTGCCTTGGCCCAGATCGATGTCGTCTTGCGCGGCTGCTTCGCCACCTCGTCCTTGCCCTTGGCCTCGACTTCCTCGGCGACCGCGGCAGCGTCGGCGGCCTTCTGTGCGAGCACCTCCATCGCCGATTCGCGTTCGATCCGCGTGTCGTACTTGCCATCATAGGGCGAGACCGACTGGATGATCGCGCGCTCCTTGGGGGTCAGTGGCCCCAGCCGCGAGCGCGGCGGCTTGATCAGCGTGCGCTGGGTGACCGAAGGCGAACCGTCCTCGAGCAATGTCGACACCAGCGCCTCGCCGGTCTTGAGTTCGGTGATCGCGGTCTCAACGTCGAGATCGGGGTTGATTCGGAAAGTGTCCGCTGCCGCCTTGATCGCCTTCTGGTCGCGCGGGGTGAAGGCGCGCAGCGCGTGCTGCACCCGGTTGCCCAGCTGGCCTGCGACCTTTTCAGGGATATCGATCGGGTTCTGGGTGATGAAATAGACGCCCACCCCCTTGGAACGGATCAGCCGGACGACCTGCTCGATCTTTTCCTCGAGCGCCTGCGGCACGTCATCGAACAGCAGATGCGCCTCGTCGAAGAAGAAGACCAATTTGGGCTTTTCAGGATCGCCGACCTCGGGAAGCGTCTCGAACAGTTCGGACAGCAGCCACAACAGGAAGGTCGCATAGAGCTTGGGGCTCTGCATCAATTTGTCGGCGGCAAGCACGTTGATATAGCCGCGCCCCTGGTCGTCGCAGCACAGGAAATCGTCGATCTCGAGCGCGGGTTCACCGAAGAACTGGCCTGCACCCTGGCTTTCCAGCTGGAGCAATTGCCGCTGGATGGTGCCAACGCTGGCCTTGGTGACATTGCCAAACCGGGCGGAAAGCTCGCTCGCATTCTCGGCGGTATAGGCGAGCACCGATTGCAGATCGGCAAGATCGAGCAGCAGCAGCCCCTTTTCATCGGCATAGCGGAAGGCGATGTTGAGCACGCCTTCCTGCGTGTCGTTCAACCCCATCAGCCGCGCGAGCAGCAGCGGCCCCATCTCGCTGATCGTGGTGCGGATCGGGTGGCCCTGTTCGCCGTAAAGGTCCCAGAAGATCGCGGGGTTGTCCGAATAGGCAAAGCCCTCGAGCCCGATCTCGGCGGCGCGCGAGACAAGCTTGTCATGCGCCTTGTGGGTGGGCGAGCCCGGCATCGCGATCCCGGCAAGGTCCCCCTTCACATCGGCGACGAATACCGGAACGCCCTCGGCCGAAAAGCTCTCGGCAATCCCCTGCAATGTTACCGTCTTGCCGGTGCCGGTGGCGCCCGCGACCATGCCGTGCCGGTTGGCACGGGCAAGCACGAGCACCTGCCGCTCCCCGCCGCCAAGGCCTAGAAAGATATCGGACATAGGTGGTGCTCCCCGCAGCTGCTGTTTGCGGATGTATGCCGCGAGAGCAGGGGCAAGTCGAGGGAGGTTACAAGAGTATGCACGTTGCGCGGCAGTTCAGGCCCACCCCGGCTTCGGCTTCGCCTCAGCTACCCCTCCCGCAAGCGGTAGGGGAGAATGTTGCGCCGTCCCTCTCCCCTCCCGCTTGCGGGAGGGGCAGCGCGGCTTGCCGCGCGGGGTGGGCCTGTAAAGACCTAGATCCACCCGCCCAGTTCGCGCCGCACCAAAGTCTCGAGCATGTCCATGCCCTCGCCGCTGGCGTTGAGGCACGGCAGGTACGCAAACTTCTCGCCGCCGGCATGCTCAAACTGCTCGCGGCCCTGGATTGCCAGCTCCTCAAGCGTCTCGAGGCAATCGACCGAAAAGCCGGGCGCGACCACCGCGATGCGCTTGACGCCCTTCTTGCCCAGTGCCTCGAGCGTCGCGTCGGTCGCGGGCTCGAGCCATTTGGCGCGGCCGAAGCGCGACTGGAACGAGACGACCAGCTCGCGCCCCATCGCCTCGCTCAAAAGCCGTGCGGTCTTGCGACACTGGCAGTGATAGGGATCGCCCAGATGCAGCGTGCGCAATGGCATGCCGTGGAAGCTGGTGACGATCTCTTGGGGCTCGAAATCGAGCGAGGCGATCGCGTGCTCGATGTTGCGCTTGAGCGCATCGATATGCGCCGGGTCATCATGATAGGCGGGCAAAGTGCGGATCGCGGGCTGCCAGCGCATCGCCTGCAGCACCTCGAACGCCTTGTCGTTGGCGGTGCCGGTGGTCGCGCCCGAATATTGCGGATAGAGCGGGGCGAGCAGGATGCGGTCGCAGCCGGCCTCCTTCATCGCCTTGATCCGCAATTCGATCGAGGGCTGGCCATAGCGCATCGCGTAATCGACCAGCACCGCATCGCCCAACCTGGCCTTGAGCGCCTCGGCCTGCCGTCGCGAATACACCGCGAGCGGCGAGCCCTGGTCGGTCCAGACCTCGGCATAGGCAGCCGCAGATTTCTGCGGGCGGGTGTTGAGGATCACCCCGCGCAGCAAGGGCTGCCAGACGATCGCGGGGATTTCCACCACGCGCTTGTCGGAGAGGAACTCGCCCAGATAATCGCGCACCGCCTTGGTCGTCGGCGCTGCGGGCGTACCCAGATTGATCAGCAGCACGCCAATGCGGGGCTTCAGGATCGGCGGGTGATCGGCATCGGGCTTCATTCCCGACCTGGAAATATCGAAATCGCTCACAGGCCACCTGACAGCAATGGCAGCTGGCGGAAGCGCAGGCCGGTGGCAGAGGCGAGCGCGTTGGCAATCGCGGGCGCGACAGCAGGCACGCCGATCTCGCCAAGGCCCGCAGGCGGCTCCTGGCTCTCGATAAAGTCCACGCGGATCTCCGGTATGTCGGCCAGTTGCGGCAGGGAAAGGTCTCTCAAGGCTCTGGCATCGGGATAACCATCGGTCCAGCCGGTGGCGCACCCCATCGCCATCGCAAGGCCGAATATCATGCCGCCCTCGATCTGTTGCAAGGCTATGTCGTGATTGATGATGCGCCCGGCATCGACCACCGCGGACAATCGCTCGACCCGAAAGCCGCCGCGCGCGCCTGCGCCATCTGTACCGCTGCCGCCGCGCGAGGCGCTGGCGACCACCGCGATGTGCGCGCCGTTCCAGCTGCAGCAGGCGACGCCCTGGCCGCTGTTGTCGAGCCCGCCGTCCCATTCGGCGAGCCCCGCCACCCGGGTGAGGCAATTGGCGAGGCGGATGTTCTGCCCCAGCATCTGCACCCGGTACGACAAGGGCTCGCGCCGCGCCTGCGCGGCCAGCTCGTCGATGAACGATTCGGTGACGAACACGCCATAGCTCGCACCATTGCCGCGCCAGCGCCCGGTGGGGATGTCGATGCGTACCGGATAATGATCGATCGCGACGTTCGCGATATCGTACGGAACCATTGCACCTGAAACCGCCATCCGGTCGGCATCGCCGCTGGTGTCGGCAATCGCCTCCATGCCGTGCGAATCGTTGAACAGCCGCTGCGCCGATTCGCGCGCGCTGGGCGGGCAGGCGATCTTGACCGAGAGCGCGGCGATGTTCGCCTGTTCGTCGATCAGCGCCGCGACGCGCGCCGCGACGGGCGTGCGGACGGGATCGCGCACCGCCTCTTCCTGACGCGAGCGGGTGAGCTGCACCGGTCGGCGCAGGTCGCGCGCGAGGATCGCGGCAGGCGCGACCAGATCGTCATCGAGCCTGCGGTCGAACGATCCTCCTGCGGGCATGGGATAGATCTGCACATTGGCCAGCGCGATGCCCAGCGCCTTGGCCGCGCGCCGCCGTGCGGCTGCCGGGGCCTGACTCGCCACCCACAGTTCCAGCCGGTTGTCGGCAAAGCGCGCGGTGACCGCGCCGGTTTCGAGCGTCGCATGCGGCGCGGCGGCGATGGCATAGCGCGCCGCCAGCCCCCTGCCCCCGGCAAAGCCCGCATCGCCCTCGCCGCGTTCGATCATCCGATAGCCGGTGCCCCAATCGCCGCTCTTGCCCTCGATCGCCTTGGCGAGCAATTCAGCGACATCCTCGCCGCTGCGCCGTTTGCCGCTGTGGAGGAACCGCGGGCGCAGGCGGTTGACCGCCTTGTCCGCCGCCCACCAGCTGGTCGCCGCCGCCGCGACCCAGTCTTCGCCCTGGACGATGTCGATCAGCCCGGTCACGCCATCGGCCAGCTTGCGATCGACGCCGACCAGGGCGGTCGCGCCCACCGGTCCCTGACGGATCGCGGCATAGACCATGTCGGGCAGGCGGACATCGCCCGCAAAGGTGGCGCTGCCATCGACCTTGCCGGGCAGGTCCAACCGCGCAAAGGGCGGCGCATCGCCCACCGGCTCGGCGCGGACATTGCCCGGGAGCGTGGTGCGCAACGGCGCAGGATCGGGAACGGCATAGCCCACTGCCTCGGCAGCGAGTTCGGCGAAGCGCAGCTTCTCGTTGCCCCAGACGACGAAGCCGTCGCGGGTATCGGTTTCCTCGACCGTTGCGCCCCAGCGGTCCGCTGCCGCCTGGCAGAGCAGCGAGCGCGCGGTCGCAGCCGCCGCGCGGTATCCCGCCTCATAAGCGGTGACCTCGGTATCGCCTGCGGTCACCACGAACTCGCGCATCGCGGCCCAGCGGCGCACCAGAATGTCGTTGGCATCGGGCTGCAGCGCCAGCACCGGGGGCAGCAGCAGCGGAGCCCATTCGCTCGCGAGCATGGTGTTGGCGAACACCGGAACCGGCGGCGCGGGCTCTATCGCGATCGTCCGCCAGTCCGCGCCCAGCTCTTCGGCAACGATCTGCGCGAGCACGGTGCCCACCCCCTGCCCCATTTCGCAATGCGGATTGCTGACGATCACGGTGCCGTTGGCGGCGATGCGAAGATAGGCGCCGAACACCGCCTCGTCGCCGATCAGCCCGGGCGGATTGTCATAGCGGCGGGGCCACAGCGCCCAGGCGACCGTCAGTCCGGTGCCCGCGGCTGCGGTGATCAGCAGGCCGCGCCGCGTGATGTGCACCATGTTCAGCCTGCCGGCCCGAACCGGTTGTCGATCCAGGTCGAGATGCGGCCTGCAATCGCGGCGAAGCTGTCGGAGATCAGCCCCTCGCCCGATGCCGGCGGCACGCCCGCATCGCTCGACCGGCGGATCACCATGTCGAGCGGAACGCGGCCCAGGAACGGCAGGTTCATCGACTTGGCCGCCGCTTCCGCGCCGCCGATGCCGAAGGGATCGGACAATTCGCCGCAATGCGGGCAGACATAGCCCGCCATGTTCTCGATCAGCCCGATGATCGGAATGCTGCCCTGTTCAAACAGGCTGATCGCGCGCACCGCGTCCATCAGCGCCAGATCCTGCGGGGTGGAGACGATCACCGCCCCTGCCGGCTTGTGTTTCTGCAGCATCGAGAGCTGGACGTCGCCGGTGCCCGGCGGCAGATCGACGATGATGTCGGTGATATCGCCCCATTGCGCGTTGATCAGCTGGTCGAGCGCCTTGCCCGCCATCGGCCCGCGCCAGGCGATGGCCTGACCCTGCGGCACGATATGGCCCATCGAGAGCAGAGGCACGCCATAGTCGTTGGGCACCGGCACCAGTTTGTCGTCGCGCGCGGTGGGTTTGACATCCTCGCAATCGAACAGGCGCGGCTGGCTGGGGCCGTAGATATCGGCATCGACCAGCCCGACCTTGCGCCCGGCGCGGTGCATCGCCACCGCCAGATTGGCGGAAAAGGTGGACTTGCCGACACCCCCCTTGCCCGAGCCGACCACGATCAGCCGCGGCGGACGGCGCTCTGCGGTCATCGCGACCTGCACCTTGGTGACGCCCTCGATCTTGAGCAGCGCGCCCTTGAGCGCGATCTCCATGCGGTCGCGCGCGAGGCCATCGAGCCCGCCGACATCGAGCACCAGCGAAACCACGCCGCCTTCGCGCAGCCGCACGCCACTCGCCCTGCCCTCGCTCGCCGCGGCTGCAGCGGTTTCAATTTCGTTCAGCTCTGCCATATTCGTCCCAAGCGCATAAAGCGGCGCACCATCATCCGGCAAGCCCCTGCCCTGCCTAGACGAAATGCGCGTGTCCGCAAAACAGATGCGCATGAAACCCCTGTTTTTATCGGAGTCACGTCCTATAAAGAGAGTATGACAAGACTGACCGGCTGGTTTTCCAACATTGCGACTATGGCCAACAACAGCCCCTGGGGCGGCGGATCGGGAGGTTCGGGCGGCCCCGGCGATTCCGGATCCGGCGGTGGCGCAGACAATGGCAGCGGTGGGGGTCCGCGCAATCCGTGGCAGCCCGCAGGGGCCAGTCCGACCGGTGGCCGCAAGGCATCCAATATCGAAGAGCTGTTCAAGCGGCGCGGCGGTGGCGGCGGCGGTTTTGGTGGCGGCGGCTTTGGCGGTCTGCCCCGGCGTCCCAACGGCAAGAGCTATCTTCCCATCGCCATCGGCCTGATCTTCGTGCTGTGGCTGCTGCTCACCAGCATCCACCGTGTCGGCCCGCAGGAGCGCGGCGTGGTCTCGTTCCTCGGCTCCTATTCGCGCACGCTGGAACCCGGCATCGCGATGACGCTGCCCTCGCCGGTGGAATCGTTCGAGGTCGTCGATGTCCAGAACATCCGCACCATCGATATCCCCGCCGCAGGCACGCAGGAAAACCTGATCCTGACCGGCGACCAGAACTTGGTGGACCTTGCCTATTCGGTGCGCTGGACGATCAAGGACCCCACGCTTTACCTGTTCCAGCTGGCCGATCCTGAAGCAACCATCCGCGAGGCGGCAGAAGCCGCGATGCGCGCCAGCGTGGCCGAAGTGACGCTCGATGATGCGATCGGCCCTGGCCGTATCGAGGTCGAGCAGAAGGTTGAGCAGCGGATGAAGGAGCTGCTCGACGGCTATCGCTCGGGCATCCAGGTCCAGGGCGTCGCGATCAAGAAGGCCGACCCGCCCGAAGCCGTCAACGAAGCATTCAAGGCGGTGTCCGCCGCGCAGCAGGAAGCGCAGACCTTCCTCAACGAGGCGCGCGCTTATGCCCAGCAGCTCACCGCTGCCGCGCAGGGCGAGGCCGCCGCATTCGACAAGGTCTACGAGGAATACCGCATGGCGCCCGAAGTGACGCGTCGGCGCATGTATTACGAAACCATGGAGCGGGTACTGTCCAAGCTTGACAAGACGATCATCGAACCGGGCAATGTCGTCCCCTATCTGCCGCTGCCGGAACTGCGCAAGCGGGTGGAAGCGACCCCTGCGCCGCCTGCGCCAGCGACCGGGGAGGCACGCTGATGGGATCGATGATGCAACGCCCGATGCTGCTGCTCGGCCTGCTCGCATTGCTGCTGATCGTGCTGGCAAGTTCGGTCGCGGTGGTGCCCGAAACCAAGCAGGCGGTGATCGTCCGCTTCGGACAGCCGGTGCGCACCTTCAACGTCTATCGCGAGAACGAGGAATTCGGCCAGACCGGCGCGGGCCTCATCGCGCGCATCCCGTTTGCCGAACAGATCGTCTGGGTCGACAAGCGCGTGATCGCGGTCGAGATGGAGCAGCAGCAGGTGCTCTCCACCGACCAGTTGCGGCTTGAGGTCGATGCCTATGCGCGCTTCCGGATCGTCGACCCCGAGCGGATGTACGTCTCTGCCGGAAGCGTCGAGCGCGTCGCTGCTGAGCTTCGCCCGATCCTGGGCTCAGCGCTACGCAACGAGCTCGGCAAGCGCCAGTTTGCAGCCTTGCTGAGCCCCGAGCGCGGCGGCATCATGGACCGCATCCAGGCCGGGCTTGACCGCATCGCATCGCAGTACGGCGCGCAGATCGTCGACGTGCAGATCAAGCGCGCCGACCTGCCGCAGGGCACCCCGCTGCAGAGCGCGTTTCAGCGGATGCGCACCGCGCGCGAGCAGGAAGCACGCACCATCACCGCGCAGGGCCAGAAGAACGCGCAGATCATCCGCGCCGAGGCCGATGCATCCGCATCGCGTACCTATGCCAACAGCTTTGGCAAGGATGCGTCCTTCTATGAATTCTACCGTGCAATGCAGAGCTATGAACGGACGTTCCTGGGTGGATCGGGCGAAACCTCGATCATCCTGTCGCCCAACAACGAATATCTGCGCGAATTCCAGGGTCGGGGTAATCGCTAAACCGGTGCGGCGCACCTGATGCGCCGCACCATTCAATCTGCGTTCAGGCGCGGGTTGCAAACCGGACGTACCAAGGTTTTGCACCGGCTTGTCGGTGTTCTGGGGAAGCCGGTGGTCGCGTCTTAAGACATGAAGAGGAATCACACGTGCGATACGCTTATGCAGTGACGTCAGCCCTTTTGCTCGGTGGCAGCGCCGTCGTGCTGGCCACCGGCCAGCCACTGGGCGCGCAGGTCGCCCAGAACGACCAGAGCGCGATGATGGCAGCCGCCCCGCGCCCCGGCGCGCCGATGAGCTTTGCCGACCTCACCGAACAGCTGCAACCTGCGGTGGTCAACATCTCCACCCGCCAGCGGGTCCGCGTGGCCAACAATCCCTTTGCCGGAACCCCGTTCGGCGGCCTGTTCGGCGCGCCCGAAGGCGGCGGTGGCGGCGGCACCCGCGAGGCACAGTCGCTGGGATCGGGCTTCATCATCTCGGCCGATGGCTATGTCGTCACCAACAACCACGTGATCGCAGCAGAGGGCAATGCCTCGGTCGAATCGATCACCGTGACCATGCCCGACGGCACCGAATACCCCGCCCGGCTGATCGGCCGCGATCCGCAGTCGGACCTTGCCGTGCTTAAGATCTCGGGCACCAAGCCCTTCCCGTTCGTGCGCTTTGGCGATTCGACCAAGGCGCGTGTCGGCGACTGGATCCTCGCGATCGGTAACCCCTTCGGCCTGGGCGGCACGGTGACCTCGGGAATCATCTCGGCGGTCTATCGCAACACCGGACAGGGCGGCGCCTATGACCGCTATCTGCAGACCGACGCCGCGATCAACCGGGGCAATTCGGGTGGCCCGATGTTCGACCTCAACGGCAACGTCATCGGCATCAACAACGCGATCATCTCGCCCACCGGCGGCAGCGTCGGCATCGGCTTTGCGATCCCTGCCGAAGTCGCCGCACCCATCGTCGAGAAGCTGCGCAGCGGAACCGCGATCGAGCGCGGCTATCTCGGCGTCGGCATCACGCCGCTGACCGATGATCTTGCCGCCTCGCTGGGCCTGCCCAAGAAGCGCGGCGAGTTCATCCAGCGCGTCGAACCGGGTGAACCGGCGGAGAAGGCCGGGCTGAAGGCCGGCGATGTCGTGGTGTCGGTCGACGGCAAGGACGTGACTCCCGATCAGACGCTGTCGTTCATCGTCGCCAACACCGCCCCAGGCAAGCGCATCCCCGTTGTGGTGGTGCGCAATGGCGAACGCATGACGCTGACCGCGACGGTCGGCAAGCGTCCGAGCGAAGAGGAGCTCAACGCACAGGCATTCAACCCCGAAGCTGCCGAAGACTTCTCCGATCAGGACGAACAGGTCAGCGAGCAGGCCACCCGCCAGGCGCTGGCCATGGCAGTGACCGAACTGACCCCGCAGATCGCGCGACAGATCGGCGTGCCGCCCGAGCTCAAGGGTGTCGTGGTGGCCGCGGTCGATCCTTCGGGCGATGCCGCGACCAAGGGCATCCGCCGCGGCGACGTGATCCTCTCGATCAACAACCGTCCGGTCTCGACCGGAGCGGATGTCGACCGGGTGATCGCCGAGGCGCGCGCTGCCAACCGCGAAGCCGTGCTGCTGCGCGTCCAGCGCCGCACCGGCCAGCCGCAGTTCCTGCCGGTACGCCTGCGCACGAAGTAAGGGCGGCTCAGGGCGAAAACGGACAAGGGGCGGTACCATAGGGTGCCGCCCCTTTTCGTTGAGCATTGGGCTAACTTCATCGCCGTCACCCCCGCGAACGCGGGGGTCCCGCTCTTGTGAAGCCGTTTGTGCATAAGCGGGATTTCCGCGTTCGCGGGAATGACGAGATCGTACACCCACCGCGCCCACGCTTTTCGCGAGCGTCAACTTGTCTTGCCTGCCGCGGCTTCCTAGTGTGGCCGCGAAAGCCTTGATTCACGGGCGAGACAGGAGAGTATGCATGGGCAGAATTGCAATCGTAACCGGCGGAACGCGCGGCATTGGCGAGGCGATCAGCCTGGCGCTCAAAGATGCAGGCGCACGGGTTATCGCCAGCTACGGTGGCAATGACGAAGCCGCCAGCGCCTTTTCCAAGAGGACCGGCATCGCCGTGCAGAAATGGGATGTCGGTGACCACCAGCAGAGCATGGATGCGGTCGCCAAGATCGAGGCCGATCACGGCCCTGTCGACATCCTGGTCAACAACGCCGGCATCACCCGCGACGCGACGATGATGAAGATGACCTGGGAGCAGTGGGACGAGGTGATCCGCGTCGACCTCACCGGCTGCTTCAACATGGCCAAGGCGTGCTTCCCCGGAATGCGCACCCGCGGCTGGGGCCGGATCGTCAACATCGGATCGGTCAACGGCCAGGGCGGCCAGATCGGCCAGGTCAACTATGCCGCTGCCAAATCGGGCATCCACGGGTTCACAAAGTCGCTGGCGATGGAAGGCGCGCGCTATGGCGTCACCGCCAACGCGATCGCGCCGGGCTATATCGCCACCGAAATGCTCTCGACCATCCCGCAGAACGTGATGGACAAGATCGTGGCGCAGATCCCGGTCGGACGTCTGGGCCAGGCAGAGGAAATCGCGCGTGGTGTCGTCTTCCTCACCGCCGAGGAAGCCGCGTTCGTCACCGGATCGACGCTGTCGATCAACGGCGGCCAGCACATGTACTGATCGCCCACAAGGCACAGATCACCAAGGGGCCGTGCAGCGATGCGCGGCCCTTTTGCGTTTCAGGGCCAGTGTCGTTCAGGGTTTCGCCATCAGCCCGGCGATCAGCCCGCGCTTGGCGCCGCCGCCCGATTTGAGCACGTTGCGGCGGAACAGCCGCGCGCCGAAGCGGATCAGCAGCAGCACCCACGCCGCCTGCCAGCCCAGGGCCAGCAGATGCTGCAGCACATCGGGCTCCTGCGCCGCGCGCGCCAGCATCGCGAAAGGCGAGCTGAACGGGAACGCCGCGGCAAAGATCTCGATCGGCTCGCCCAGCCGGGTGACCGAATAGGACGCGAGGAAGAAGAACAGCAGTTGCCCCATGGTCGCGGGCATCGACAGCGTCTGCACCTCGCGCACCGTGGTCGCCATCGCGCCGATGCCGAGGAACAAAGATCCCAGCAGCAGATAGGCCATCGCGAAATAGGCAACGCCAAGGCCAAGGAACAGCGGCCATCCGGTCGCGGGCGCGGGCAGTTGCGGCATGCCGTTGCCCGCCGCCAGAATCGCAATCACCGCCAGCCCCGCCCAGCAGGCGATGCCGATCAGCGCCATGCCCAGCATCGCGAACAATTTGCCCAGAAAGATCGCATCGATCGGCACGGCTGCCGCGAGGATCTCGATGATCTTGTTGGTCTTTTCCTCGACGAGATTGGAGAGCACCATGCCGGCGAGCAGCATGGTGAGCAGCACCAGCAAGGCCTGACCGACCTGCGCGGTGACCAGACGCCCCTGCTCCTGCGCGCCCGAGCTTTGGGCTACCGCGCGAGTCTCAAGCTTTGCGGGCTGTGCCGCCTGCCCGGCGCGCGCGCGCTCGACCAGCAGCTCGAGCGGACCCTGCCAGCGCTCGATCTCGGCTTCGGTGCCGATCAGCTGCGGGTCTGCGAGGCTTCCGGTGAGCACGCCCAGAAAGCGGGTGTCCTGTGTCGCATCGAGCAGGCGTTCGGGCTGGTCGGCCTGGCGCGCCACCAGCACCGGCACCCTGCCCTCGCCCAGCTGCGTGGCGAGTGCGGTGCGCGCCGCCAGCGCAGCCTCTGAATCGGGAGCGGACATCACCAGCGCGAAGCTGGGCCGGTCGATATCGCGTGCGACCTGCCCGCCGATGCTGCCCGCCGCAATGCCGATCGCGAGCGGAAAGACCGGGCCGAGCAGGAAGAAGAAGAACGCCTTGGAAAAGATGATCGCGGCGAAATCGCGCCTGGCGATCACCCAGGCAGCGCGCAAAAGTTCAGGCATCGGAACCCTCCTGCAGCGCTTCTTCCTCAAGCTGTCGCGCGGCATCGGCGCCTGCGATCGCGACAAAGGCATCGTGCAGCCCGGGGCGTTCGATCGACAGCGACTGGATCCCCGCCTCGCCTTCGATCAGCGCGCGCAGCAAGGGCTCGACCCCGGTTTCGGGAAGCGTGAAATGCCAGAAATGCCCCTCAGGCGCGGCATCGGCGGGCAGCGCCGCGCGCCATGGCCCGTCGAGCGACCGCGTCTCCAGCCGCACCTGCGGGCGCAACCGGTCGCGCGCCTCGGACACCGATCCGGTGAACGGCACCTTGCCGCCGGCAATGATGGCGATACGCTCGCACAGCCGTTCGGCATGTGCGATGACATGAGTGGAAAAGATCACGGTGACGCCCTTGTCGGCCTGCGCGCGGATCAGCCGCTCGAGCTTGGCCTGGTTGAGCGCGTCGAGCCCCGAGAACGGCTCGTCGAGCACGATCAGCTCGGGATCGTGCACCAGGGTGCCAAGCAACTGCACCGTCTGCGCCATGCCCTTTGAGAGCGTGCGCACCTCCTTGTCGGCCGCCTTGCCCAGGCCATGCTCCTCGAGCATCGCCCTGCCCCGCCTGCGCCCCTCGGCCAGCGGCAACCCGCGCAGCGCGCCCATGAAGGCGATCGCGTCATAGGCCTTCATCGAGGGATACAGCCCTCGCTCCTCGGGAAGATAGCCCACGCGCTTGGCGACATCGAGCGGATGATCGGTGCCCAGCAATGTCCGCGTGCCCTCGTCCGGATCGACGATGCCCAGCAGCATCCGCAAGGTGGTGGTCTTGCCTGCACCATTGGGTCCCAAGATGCCGAAGATGCTGCCGGCAGGGACGGTGAGGTCCACCCCGTCGACCGCGCGCTGACGCCCGAAGATCTTGACCAGCCCGCGCGCTTCGATGGCATTGGCGGTCACGGCTGGTCCTTGGGCATTGGGGTTTTGGGCGGGGTCAACGGATAGCCCATCGGTCTTGGTGGAAAGGCCTTAATCGGGTAGCGGACAAATATGGTTAGCGGCAAGAAAAACCTTGAGACGGACATTGCAGCTGAGGCCGCGCGGCTGGGCTTTGCCGATTGCGCGATTGCGCCCGCGAGCCTGGGGCCGCAGACCTCCGCACGGCTGCAAGACTGGCTCGCTGAAGGCTGCCATGGCGACATGCTGTGGATGGAGGCGCGCAGCGACCAGCGCGCCGACCCGGCCACGCTGTGGAGCGATGTCCGATCGGTGATCATGCTGGGGATGAGCTATGCGCCTGCGCGCGATCCCTTCGCGCTGGCCGAGCATCCGGGCCTAGGGCGTATATCGGTCTATGCGCAGGGCGGCGATTATCACAAGACGGTCAAGACCGCGCTGAAGGCGCTTGCGCGCTGGCTGGTCGAGCAAAGCGACGACGTTCAGGTCAAGGTGTTCGTCGATACCGCGCCGGTGATGGAAAAGCCGCTGGCGATGGCGGCAGGGCTGGGCTGGCAAGGCAAGCACACCAATCTCGTCAGCCGCGAGCATGGCAGCTGGCTATTCCTGGGCGCGATCTACACCACGCTCGAACTCGCGCCGAGCGGTGCGAGCGCCGACCTTTGCGGATCGTGCACCGCCTGCCAGGACGTCTGCCCGACAAACGCTTTTCCCGCGCCCTACAGGCTCGATGCGCGGCGCTGCATCTCGTATCTGACGATCGAGCATGCCGGGCCCATCCCCGCCGAACTGCGCGCTGGCATCGGCAACCATGTCTATGGCTGCGACGATTGCCTCGCGGTCTGCCCGTGGAACAAGTTTGCCGATGCCGCGCACCGCAACCAGGCGTTCCTGCCGCGCGCCGAGCTTGCCGCGCCCTCGCTCGCCGATCTGCTCGCGCTCGACGATGCGCAGTTCCGCGCTGTGTTTTCCGGATCGCCGATCAAGCGCAGCGGGCGGGTGCGGATGGTGCGCAATGCGGCCGTGGCGGCGGGCAATAGCGGGGATCCGGCATTGGCCCCGGCGGTCGCGGCGCTGCTCGACGATGCCGACCCGGTGGTGCGCGGCGCGGCGGTGTGGGCGCTGGCCGAGCTCGACCCGGCGCGCTGGGAGGCGGAGCGCGCTGCCCGCATCGCGCACGAGCAGGACGCGGACGTGCAGGCCGAATGGCGGCTTGCCGACGCGCCCGCGCCGGTCTAGGCGCAATTCCATCATGCTCCCGCCCTTCGATCACGTCCGCACCTGGATCTTCGATCTGGACAACACGCTCTACCCGGCGGAGACGGACCTGTTCGCGCTGATCGACGAGCGCATGGGGACCTATGTCGCCGATCTGATGCAGGTCGATCTGGTCGAGGCGCGGCGCATCCAGAAAGACTATTATTACCAGCACGGCACCACGCTGGCCGGGCTGATGCTCGACCACGGCGTCGATCCGCACCATTTCCTCGATTACGTCCACGATATCGACATGGGCCGCATCGAGCCCTGCCCGGTTACCGCAGCAGGGCTGGCGCAACTTCCCGGGCGCAAGCTGATCTTCACCAACGGCGACGTGACCTATGCAGGCCGCGTGCTCGACCGGCTCGGCCTGCGCGACCAGTTCGTGGCGATCCACGACATCCACGCGACGCAATACCAGCCCAAACCGCATTCCGCGGCGTATGCCAGCCTTGTCGACAGCCTCGCGATCGATCCTGCAGCGGCGCTTTTCGTCGATGATCTCGCGCGCAACCTCAAGCCCGCCAAGCTGCTGGGCATGACTACGGTGTGGATGAACAACGGATCGGATGGCGGCACGCATGAGGCCGAACACGACTTTATCGACCATGAGATAAGCGCGCTGGGCGAGTGGCTCACCGCGCTGACACAGGAGACTGCCCGATGACCGACACACTCCAGACCCGCATCGAAGCCGCCTGGGACGGCCGCGACGCCCTCAACACCAGCCCCGGCAGCGCGGTGGGCCGTGATGTCGCCGAAGCCATCGCGCTGCTCGACAGCGGCGTGGCGCGCGTCGCCGAGCCCGACGGCAAGGGCGGCTGGCAGGTCAACCAGTGGCTCAAGAAGGCGGTGCTGCTCTCGTTCCGTTTGAACCCGATGGCAGAAATCAGCGGCGGCCCCGGCGGCGCGCACTGGTGGGACAAGGTGCCCAGCAAGTTCGACGGCTGGCAGGCCGACGAGTTCAAGGCAGCGGGTTTCCGCGCGGTGCCCGGCTCGATCGTCCGCCGCGGCGCGTTCATCGCCAAGGACGCGGTGCTGATGCCCAGCTTCGTCAACATCGGCGCGCATGTCGGTGAAGGCACGATGGTCGACACTTGGGTCACCGTGGGCAGCTGCGCGCAGATCGGCCGCAACGTCCACATCTCTGGCGGCGTCGGCATCGGCGGCGTGCTCGAGCCGCTGCAGGCCGGCCCGGTGATCATCGAGGACAACTGCTTCATCGGCGCGCGCTCCGAAGTCGCCGAGGGCGTGATCGTCGGCGAGGGCGCGGTGCTTTCGATGGGCGTGTATCTGGGTTCATCGACCAAGATCGTCGACCGCGCCACCGGCGAAGTGCATTACGGCAAGGTGCCGCCTTATGCGGTGGTCGTCCCCGGATCGATGCCCGGCAAGCCGCTCCCCGATGGCTCGCCCGGCCCGTCGCTCTATTGCGCGGTGATCGTCAAGACGGTCGATGCGCAGACGCGTTCGAAGACCGGAATCAACGAGCTGCTGCGCAGCTGACCTCTCGTCATTCCCGCGAAAGCGGCAATCCCGCTACTGCCGAAACGACAGCGCACAAGCGGGACCGCCGCGTGCGCGGGGGTGACGAAAAAGAGGAAAGACACGAAAAAGGGCGGCCTGCGCGAAGCAGACCGCCCTTTCTTTTCATCCCTGCGGCATGAGGCCGCAGGAGCAGAAGATTACTTGAGCTCGACGGTGCCGCCGGCTGCTTCGATCTTCGCCTTGATGTCTTCGGCTTCAGCCTTGCTGACGCCTTCCTTGATCGCCTTGGGAGCGCTTTCCACCAGGGTCTTCGCTTCGGTCAGGCCGAGCGAGGTGATGGCGCGGACTTCCTTGATGACTTGGATCTTCTTGCCGCCGTCGCCGGTCAGGATGACGTCGAATTCGGTCTGCTCTTCAGCAACCGGTGCAGCAGCGCCAGCAGGCGCGGCAACAGCGACAGCAGCAGCGGCCGAAACGCCCCATGCTTCTTCGAGGGCCTTCGAGAGTTCAGCGGCTTCAAGAACGGTCAGCTTCGAGAGTTCTTCGACCAGGTTTGCGATATCTGCCATTTTAAGTCTCCAGTTCTAAATCATGATAGGTGCCGCATCCGCCCGGACAGGCGAGACGCGACGAAGTTTGAAAAGCTTATGCGTCTTCCTTGGTCGCATAGGCGCCGAACACGCGGGCAAGCTGCCCAGCCGGTGCCTGAATGACCTGGACAACCTTGGTTGCCGGGGCATTGACGAGACCAATGATCTTGGCGCGCAGTTCGTCGAGCGAGGGCATCGAGGCAAGCGCCTTGACACCTTCGGCATCCAGAACTGTGTCACCCATTGCGCCGCCGACAATCTCAAGCTTTTCATTGTCCTTGGCGAAGTTCACCGCAACCTTTGCAGCCGCGACCGGATCGGTCGAGGTGGCAAGGGCAATCGGTCCGGTCAGCAGGTCGGCGATGGACTCATAGGGAGTGCCCACCGCAGCCAGCTTGGCCAGGCGATTCTTGGTGACTTTGTAGCTGGCGCCTTCTGCGCGCATCTTCGTGCGAAGCTCGGTCGACTTGGCAACGGTCAGACCCAGATTACGGGTCACCACCACCACACCGGCTTCACCGAAGGTTGCGTTCAGCGAGGCAACAGCGGCTTTTTTATCAGCACGATCCATGCTGGTCTCCTTCCACATGAGCGCATCGAACAGGCAGTGTGCACTGCCCACCGGTGCGCCCGGTTCATTGCGCAGCGCCCTTGCCCTTGTGGGGGTCAAGCACTGCAGATCAGTCCGTGGGGGTGTTTGCCGAGCCGTTGCCCCGATCCGATTGGAGGGACGAAAATGGCAGCGTCTGCCCTGATCAGATCAGGAGCAGTGAAAAACATATCCCCGTCTAGGCTGGACATTAAGCGGAGCAAATCCCCCGCACCAACTGTCTCGGACGGCGATCGGGTGGGCCCTGAGGCCTATCCGGTCAGCGGCGGCAGATAGCAGCGGGGCTACCAGAGTCAAGCCCTGTCGCATTTTCGGTCCGGCTCAAACCGAGTTCAAGTGATCGCAATCACATTGTCTATCATAATGGTTGAGATATATCCAGCTCATCGCCGGGGCCGACCGAGGCCATGGCGACCGCCGCGTGGTCCCCGCGTGGCGAACTCGAAACGAAAGGTGCCCCATGACCGGATTTCGTACCCATTCGCTCAGTGATCCCACCATTCTGACCGTTCCCGGCCTCGACAACAGCGGGCCCGATCACTGGCAGAGCCATTGGGAGCGTCAATCGCTCAATTGCCGCCGTGTCGATATGGGCAACTGGCGCACCCCCAACCGCAATGCCTGGGTCAACCGGCTCAACATTGCCATCCGCCAGACCCAAGGACCGATCGTGCTGGTCGCGCACTCGCTGGGCTGCCATGCCGTTGCCTGGTGGGCCGCGCTTGAACGCCCAACCGCCAGCGGACCGGTGATCGGCGCGCTGCTCGTCGCGCCGCCGGAAGTCGATAATGCTCCAAGAGATCCTCGGCTGTGCAGCTTTGCCCCGTCGGCCCGAGGTGTCCTGCCCTTCCCCAGCCTGCTCGTGAGCAGCCGCGACGATCCCTACATCACACCAGACAGAGCCTATCGTCTTGCCAGTTTTTGGGGAGCGGATCATATCGATGCCGGACGGCTCGGGCACATCAACGCAGAAGCGCGGCTGGGCGACTGGACGTTCGGCAAGACATTGCTGGCGCGGCTGCTCGATTCGGCGCAGTTCGAGCGCAGTGTGATGCAGCAGGCACTGCCCCCTGCGCAGCGGTCCGCAGGCGGCTGGCGAGCCGACCTCACCCAATGACGCCCTGACATGCCGACTGGAGACCGGCGTCGGAGCGCTGGCGTCAGTCAGCCCTTGTCACGCTGACATTCTGGTCGACCAGCACCACCGTGCCGAAAGCGGTGAGGAAGGCGACGTCGAGCGCGTCGCGGCCGACGCCGATCTTCACCATATCGGCGGCGGTTGCCATCCCGGTGGGGTCGATGAGATGCCACGAGCCGCCAACGCCCGAGGGATCTGCAAGGAACACTTCTGCGACCGCGTGGAAATCGGGCGGGGTGACATCGGGCGCGTAGACGCTGGCGAACCGCGCCGGGATCGAGCAGGCGCGTGCGAGCACGATCATGACATGCGCATAATCGCGGCAGACGCCATGGCGCATCACGAAGCTGTCGAGCGCGGTGGTGGTTCCGTCCGACGAGCCGGACTCATACACGAAATGTTCGGTGATCCAGTCGCGCATCGCCGCGATCCGCGCGCCGCCCTGCAGCTCGCCAAATTCGGTGTCGACGAAGCTGTGGAACTTGGTGGCGGGGCAATAATGCGAATCGAACAGATACTGCACGGTTTCGCCGGGCAGCTGGTGCAGCGGCATCTGCGGCAGCGTTGCGACATCGACCAGATCGCGCAGCACCGTCATCCGGGCCCGGTAGTCGATGCTGAGCCTCCCGCTGGTGCGCAGCCATATCCGGTCGCCGATACCGTCCAGCGCCGCCACGCGGACGAAATGCTCGCACCGCGATGCCTCGATATGCGCCCATTCGATCCGTTGTTCGGGGATCGCGGCGGCCTCGACCTGCAGCAGGATATCGGTCGGCACATCCATGTCATAGGTCAGCGTGATGTGCAGATCGAGGGTCATCAGGGAAGCTCCAGCGGGTGGATGTGGGGGTCTGTGAAAGCCAGACACCAAAAAGGGGCCGAGGTTCCCCCCGGCCCCTGATTTAGGCTTTTAACAGCAGAGTGTGACGATCAGCCTGCGTGCACTTCCGACAGGTCGACCTTCAGGCCGGGGCCCATCGACGAGCTGACCGAGATCTTGCGCAGGTACTTGCCCTTGGAGCCCGAGGGCTTGGCACGCACGATGGCTTCGACGAACGCATCGAAGTTCGCGCGCAGCGCCTCATCGGTGAAGCTCGCCTTGCCGATGCCCGAGTGGATGATACCGGCCTTTTCGACGCGGAATTCGACCTGGCCTCCCTTGGCAGCCTTGACCGCTTCAGCGACGTTCGGGGTGACGGTGCCCAGCTTCGGGTTCGGCATCAGGCCCTTGGGACCCAGCAGCTTACCCAGACGGCCGACCACACCCATCATGTCGGGGGTGGCGATGACGCGGTCATAATCGACCTTGCCGTTCTGCATTTCTTCCATCAGGTCTTCGGCACCGACGCGCTCGGCACCAGCGGCGAGAGCCGCATCGGCCTTGTCGCCGCGAGCGAACACGGCAACGCGCACGTCCTTGCCGGTGCCCGAGGGCAGCGACACGACACCGCGGACCATCTGGTCGGCGTGACGCGGGTCGACGCCCAGGTTCAGCGCGACTTCAATGGTTTCGTCGAACTTCGACGTCGCCAGTTCCTTGATGGTCTTGATGGCTTCGTCGACGCCGTACAGCTTTTCAGCATCGAGCTTGGCGGAGAGGGCCTTTGCCTTCTTGGTCACTTTTGCCATGATAATCAGCCCTCCACCACTTCAAGGCCCATCGACGTCGCCGAGCCTTCGATAATCTTCGTTGCCGCTTCAATGTCGTTGGCATTGAGGTCGGCCATCTTCGCCTGGGCGATTTCCGCCAGCTGCGAACGCTTGATGGTTCCGGCGCTTTCCTTGCCCGGCAGCTTCGATCCGCTCTTCAGGTTGGCAGCCTTCTTGATCAGATAGCTGGCAGGCGGGGTCTTGGTGACGAACGTGAAGCTGCGATCGCCGAACACGGTGATCACGGTGGGCAGCGGGGTGCCCTTTTCGACTTCCTGCGTCGCAGCGTTGAACTGCTTGCAGAATTCCATGATGTTCACGCCGCGCTGACCCAGAGCCGGGCCGATCGGCGGAGAGGGGTTGGCAGAGCCCGCAGGCACCTGCAGCTTGATATAGCCTTCAATCTTTTTTGCCACGATGGCACTCCTTCATTCTGTCGGGCGAGCGGCGGATGCCGGTTGCCCTCAAATTAAGCGGTCAGACAACAGGTTTTAAGGCCTGTCTCCCGCACTAAACCCTCTCCCTTTACGGGAGAGGGACAGCTTCACGAAGTGAAGCAGGGAGACGGCTGGGAGCACGACCGGTGCGCCGAAGCCCTCTCCAACTTGGCCTAGGCAGCAAGCTGCCAAGGCTGCGTATCCTCTCCCGTAAAGGGAGAGGATAAATCCTATGCGACCTTATTTCGCCAGCTCGACATGCTCGAAGTCGAGATCGACCGGCGTTGCACGGCCGAAGATCGAGACCGAGACCTTGACGCGGGCCTTGTCGAAATCGAGCTCCTCGACGATGCCGTTGAAGCTCGCGAACGGGCCTTCGAGCACCTTGACCGAATCGCCGATCTCGTAGTCGACGTCGATGCGCTGGCGCGGGGCGTTGGCAGCCTCTTCCTTGGTGTTGAGGATACGGGCAGCCTCGGCGTCGCTGATCGCCTGCGGCTTGCCGTTGGGGCCCAGAAAGCCGGTGACCTTGGGCGTGTTCTTGACGACGTGATAGACATCGTCGGTCATCGCCAGCTTGGCCAGCACGTAGCCGGGGAAGAACTTGCGCTCGGTCTGCACCTTCTTGCCGCGGCGGACTTCGGTCACGGTTTCGGTGGGCACCTCGACCTGTTCCACCAGCGCAGACAGGCCCATGCGCTCGGCATCGGCGAGAATCGCGTCGCGGACCTTGTTTTCAAAGCCCGAATAAGCGTGAATGATGTACCAGCGCGACATTCAGTTCTCTTTCAATAATCAGCCAAGCAAAATCAGGCCGCCGCGATCATGCAAGCGTGAGCAGCCATTTCACGATGGCACCGAACACCGAATCGACTGCCAGGAAGAAGATCGCCAGGATCGTCATCAGGATGAACACCATGATGGCGGTGGTGATGGTTTCCTGACGGCTCGGCCAGACGACCTTCGACGCCTCGGTCTTCACCTGGTTCACGAACTCGCCGGGACTGGTCTTCTTGCGCTCAGTGGCCATGGCCGTCTAACTTCCCTGTTTCCGATTCGCGGGGCATCATCATGCTGCAGGCACATCGCCGCCAGCCTTGCCCGGCTGAAACACGATATATGCACCCTGTCGGAGAAAGACAGCCCCATAACCGCGCCAAGCCGCAGAGGCAAGGGGATTCAGAAACCCGGGCGATTCAGAAACTCGGGCGAATCACAAAGCCGGGGTAGGGCCGCTGGCAGGAGTGGAGGGATTCGAACCCCCGGCATTCGGTTTTGGAGACCGACGCTCTACCAGCTGAGCTACACTCCTGTGCGGGCAGGCCGTCGCCATTAGCGGCTGCACGCCCGGTGCGCAAGCGCTGCTGTGCGGTTTTGCACCCGCCAGACGCACAACGGGGTGACCGCTTGCCCATGATCTGCGCCGGAACGGCACGGCCATGGGGGCGATCACCCCGTGTGAATTCAAAGCCGGTAGGCGCCAGGCCCCAAAAGAGCCCGGAGCCAGGACCAGATCAGCGCTTCGAGAACTGGAAGCTCTTGCGCGCCTTGGCCTTGCCGTACTTCTTGCGCTCGACGGTGCGGCTGTCGCGGGTCAGGAACCCGGCCGACTTGACTGCGCGGCGCAGCGTGGGCTCGTACTTGCTGAGCGCCTGGCTGATGCCGTGCTTGACGGCGCCGGCCTGGCCCGAAAGACCACCACCCTTGACGGTGCAGATCACATCGTACTGGCCGCGACGATCGGTGATGTCGAACACCTGGTTGATCACCAGACGCAGCGTAGGACGTGCGAAGTACACTTCCTGGTCGCGCTTGTTGATGATGATCTTGCCGGTGCCGGGCTTCAGCCACACGCGGGCCACGGCGTCCTTGCGGCGACCGGTGGCATAGGCACGGCCCTGCTTGTCCAGTTCCTGCTCGCGGATCGGAGCCGGCGCGCCGCCACCTCCGGTGTGGGCGGGGTTGATCGGGGTTTCGACGTCGGCGGCGATGTCCTTGAGATCGGACAGGGATTGCACGGTATCAGACATTATGCACCCACCTTGTTCTTGCGGTTGAGCGAGGCAACGTCGAGCGCTTCGGGCTGTTGGCCGTTATGCGGATGTTCGGTGCCGGTAAAGAGATGCAGGTTGCGCATCTGCTGGCGGCCCAGAGGACCACGGGGAACCATGCGTTCCACCGCCTTTTCAAGCACGCGCTCGGGGAAGCGGCCGTCGAGCACCTTGGCTGCGGTCACTTCCTTGATGCCACCGATATAGCCGGTGTGCTTGTAATAGACCTTCTTGTCGCGCTTGTTGCCGGTCAACACCACCTTGCCGGCGTTGATGACGATGACATGGTCACCGCAATCGACGTGCGGGGTGTAGCTCGGCTTGTGCTTGCCGCGCAGGATGTTGGCGATGATCACCGCAACGCGGCCGACCACCAGTCCGTCGGCATCGATAATATGCCACTTCTTTTCCACGTCCGCCGGTTTGATCGACTTGGTGGTCTTGAGCAAAGCCTTCATGGCCTTCAACCTTCCAAAACATCAGCCAGGCATCTGACGGACCCTGATCGGGCCGCCCGCCGGTCGGCTGACACGTTTCTATGAAACGAACAGGCCTTTATCGGCCTGAGCGAAGCGCGGCTAATGACGTTGAGGCCACGTTTAGTCAAGCATTTTGGGGGGATTGCAAAGAGGTAAAATAATACCTTCGTTATCCGGGGTCGGTCGCCGGCGCCTCCAGCGTGAGCGATTCGCGGAACAAGCGGCTGGTGCCCTCGACCGTGCTGGTCATGCGCCGATCCTGGTTTTCGACCAGCCCGCTGCGCAAGGACAGCGTGCCGGCAATGCTGGTGGACAGCTGCGCGCCATCGGGCCGGGTTTCGTCCTGCGCGCTTGAAAAACCGAGGGTTTCACCGGTGAGCGATACCAGGCGCAAGCGCGCGCCATCGACCGAGGTCAGCTGCCCCGAGCGGCACGGGCGTCCAGCCAGCATCAGCAGCCGCGATGCCTTGACCATGTGCACTCCGGCACGCTCGGCAGGGGGCAGCGCCGCGAGCCGATCGAGGACCGCCGCGATCGCCACCTGCTCGCGCTCCGGCCGCGCAACCAGCGCGGGATCGCTGCGCAGGCGATCGATCGCCTGCCTGAGTCGCTCGGGCGCGTCAGGCGATTCGGTCACTCCCAGCAGCGTGCCGCCTGCATTGATCGTGAAGTCGAGAATCTCGTCAGCCGCGCTTTCGCCTTCGAGCGAGAGCAGCCGCAGCAATTCGGGCGGAGCTTCGACCTGCTGTCCGGTCTGCTGCCAGCGCATCCGATACCCGCGGCCCGAACGGGTGAAGGACACGGCGTAGGTGACCGTCTGGATGAAGATTCCGTTCGCCAGCGGACGCTCGATCCTGCGGATCAGCACGAGCGGGGTGTCAAGCGGCGGCGCGAAGGTGATTGTGGCTGCGGGGCAGGGGGGCGATTCGGGAGGGGCAGCAAGGGCAGTGTCGGGCTGGGCGAGCAGCAGCAGCGCGCCCACCAGCATCAGTCGATCGCCAGCGTCTGGCCCAGCACCCAGGCACGGAAGCTGGGCGGGCAATAGTCCACCGGCAGCACCAGCACCGCGGGCTCGTCATAGCTGTGCAGATGGACGATCCGCGCGACCAGCGCCTTGGACTGGGGCAGTGCGGTCTTGAACAGCACCGGGACCTCGGCCGTTTCGGTGAGTTCACCCTGCCAGTGACAGATTGCAAGGGCAGGGGCCATGATGTTGGCACACGCGGCAAGCTGTTCGCGCACCACCGTCCGCGCGATGGTCCGCGCCTCTTCCTCGTCGGCAAAGGGGCAATAGACCAATCGGATGTCCGATCCGTCGCCCGGCAGGTCGCCGATCATGCAGCCACGGCCACTTGGCGTTGGAGCATATCGCGCTGGCCAAGCCGGTGCGCGCCCCAAGCCGTGGTCGCGACCAGGATCGCGCCCACCGCCTGATGCAGCACCGCCAGATGCAGATCAACGCTGGTCATCACCGTGGCGATGCCGAGCAGGATCTGCAGCCCGAAGGCGGTGTGGATGGCGAGCGAGATCCGCCGGTCGACCCGGCGCACCGCGCGGCCCATCACCACCAAGGCGGCGACAGCGACGAACGCCCACCAGCGGTGGATGAAGTGCAGCAGGAAGGGATCGTGCGTCAGCGTGTGCACCAGCCCCTGCGACCAGTCGACATCAACGGGGAAGAACGCCCCGTTCATCAGCGGCCAGCTCTTGGCGGCATAGCCCGCGTTGAGCCCGGCCACCCAGGCGCCGAACAGCAGTTGCAGGAATAAAACGCCGATCACGATCAGGCTGAGCCCCGTCATCCGCGCCGGCCTTGCTGCGGGATCACGCGCCAGTGCCTTCAGGTCGAGCGCGGTCCAGATCAGCCCGGCCATGATGAACAAGGCGTTGAGCAGATGCACCGCAAGCCGGAAATGGCTGACATCGGTGCGCTCGGACAGGCCCGATGCCACCATCCACCAGCCCACCGCGCCCTGCAGTCCGCCCAGTGCGAACAGGGCGGTCAGCCGCCAGCCATATCCCTGCGGGATCGCGCGGCGCACCGCGAAGTACAGGAACGGCAGCGCGAACGCGACGCCGACCAGGCGCCCAAGCAGCCGGTGGATATACTCCCAGAAATAGATGGTCTTGAACTCGGCCAGCGTCATGCCGGCGTTGACCTCGATATATTCGGGGATCAGCTTGTACTTCTCGAACTCCGCGACCCAGGAGGCCTCGCTCAGCGGCGGCAGCGTCCCGGTGACGACATTCCATTCGGTGATCGACAGCCCCGATTCGGTCAGCCGGGTGATTCCCCCCACCACCACCATGGTGAACACCAGCAGTGCCACCCCATACAGCCAGTTGGCAATGGCCGAGGGGGCGGCGCGCGCGTCCAAGCGTGCGGCAGAGACAGGTGCGTGCGACAGGCTGGTCATGGTGTCGCATTTCGGATGCCGCCGCCCCGCTTGCAAGGTGTTTTTTGCGCTGCGGCAACCGAATGATGGGCGTTGCCCAGGATGATGTTTTTGCAATCCCGCACGCAAGCGACATTGCGCAATGATATCATATAACCTATGTGCCAGACATGTTGTCTCGTATCACCAAGTCCGGCCAGCTCGATTCTGCAGCGATTGCGCTGTCGGCATTGTGCATGGTGCATTGCGCCGCGGGCATCTGGCTGGTGGCGGGAATCGCCTCATTGGGCGGTATCCTGCTCGCCCCCTGGGTGCACGAGATCGGCTTTGCGCTTGCCGCGATCATGGCGGCGCTGGCGCTGGGCCATGGCGTCCGCTCGCACGGAGCGCGGCTGCCGCTGGCAATCGGGGTGGTCGGAATTGCCTCGATGCTGATGGCGATGACCGTGCCGCACGGAAGTGCCTACGAATATGCGCTCACCCTGGCAGGCGTCGCCGCGCTGAGCGTCGCGCACCTGCTCAACTACCGCGCCGCGCGCCAGAACTGAGTTCCGCGCAAGCCGGGCACCAACATTCGCACTTGCCCTTTGCCCGTCATCCGCGCCAAGAGTTTCGGCCTATGACCAGCACCACCCACACCTCCGCTCAGATCAATCTCCACATCAATGGCGAGCCGCGCTGCGTGCCCGCCGGGCAGAGCATCGCCGCTCTGGTGACCTCGCTCGGGCTTGATCCCGCCAAGGTCGCGGTCGAGCGCAATCTGGAGATCGTGCCGCGCTCAACGCTGGCGGATGTCATGGTGGGCGAAGGCGACCGGCTCGAGATCGTGCATTTCGTCGGCGGCGGCGACCATGCAGCAGCAGACGACAGCTGGACGGTGGCAGGCCATACCTTCCGGTCGCGGCTGATCGTCGGCACCGGCAAGTACAAGGACTTTGCCCAGAACGCCGCTGCCGTGGAAGCCTCGGGCGCCGAGATCGTCACCGTCGCGGTGCGCCGGGTCAACGTCTCGGACCCCAGCGCGCCGATGCTGACCGACTTCATCGACCCGATGAAGATCACCTATCTGCCCAACACCGCAGGCTGCTTCACCGGCGAGGACGCGATCCGCACGCTGCGGCTGGCGCGCGAGGCAGGCGGCTGGGATCTGGTCAAGCTCGAGGTGCTGGGCGAGGCCAAGACGCTCTACCCCGATATGCACGAGACGCTGCGCGCCACCGAGATTCTCGCCAAGGAAGGCTTCAAGCCGATGGTCTATTGTGTCGACGACCCGATCGGCGCCAAGCGGCTCGAGGATGCAGGCGCGGTCGCGATCATGCCGCTGGGCGCGCCGATCGGATCGGGGCTGGGCATCCAGAACCGGGTGACCATCCGGCTGATCGTCGAGAATGCCAAGGTCCCGGTGCTGGTTGATGCCGGCGTCGGCACCGCATCGGACGCGGCGATCGCGATGGAACTGGGTTGCGATGGCGTGCTGATGAACACCGCGATCGCCGAAGCCAGGGACCCCATCCGCATGGCGCGCGCGATGAAACTTGCGGTGGAGGCGGGACGCGATGCGTATCTTGCCGGCCGCATGGGCACGCGCAAATATGCCGATCCCTCGAGCCCGCTCGCCGGTTTGATCTGACCGGGCACACCGGTTCCACGTGGAACCGGTGCATTGCCCTCGAAAACCTCTCTGCCTCCCGCATCGCCCCCGCGCATACGGGGCTTCTGCTGCCGCGCCGCTGTCGCCTGTCGCGACTCCCGCCATGCGCGGAAATGACAAGGGCGTGTGGGAACTCCCACTTTCCCTAGCGTCAAGCTGAAACGATCATACCGATTCGGTGACAGTTTCTTTGCATATGTTACATTCGTCGACGACCCGCTGTCGTTCGTCGACGCTTGTAGTCGTTGAGCGACGCATTCGCCGATTTGGTCGAGCACCCCGCGACCCGCGCAAACCGATCTCCTATCCAGATCGTGTCGCGGATGACCATAGCTCCCCAGGCCGGGCATCCGCGGCAAACCAGACGGACCGGCCCTGATGGGCCCCTTAACCAGCAGGGCCGGTCACTGTTCAGTTTGCACCATCGAAAGGACCCCTCCCCATGTTTGCCCCCGCAACCGCATCGATTTTCACTCGCACCCTGGCCGCCGCTGGCGCTGCTGCCGTTCTGTTTTCCGCCTCTGTCCAGGCCAGCCCGGTCAAGACCGTCGAAACCGCCAACGGCCGCATCGTGCGCAGCGTCGAAGTGCCGTTCGTCGACCTGGACCTGGCCAGCGCTGAAGGCGTCGCCGCACTCGAATCGCGTCTCAAGGTCGCATCGCAGCAGGTCTGCGGCGTCACCGAGCGCGTCCCGCTGCAGCAGCAGATGGACCACCAGGCCTGCATCGCCGATACCATGGCAAGCTCGAAGCGCGCGATCGTGACGCTCGTCGCCCGCGCCGAGGCCGGTGACCGCTTCAAGGCCGGCGAACGCATCGCCGTCGGCAGCTGATTTTCACCCGTTTACCACCCTTGGTAAAAGTCGAGACTGGACCGGTGGCCCCCAAGCCACCGGTCTTTTTTTCGTTGCGAACGATCAGTCGTAATGCACCATGCCTGGTGCGGTGAGCGCGATCCAGCGGTGCTTGCGCTGTTCGTACACCGAATATTCGGGCGCGGGAAACAGTGGGTCGGCAAAGGTTCCGACCGGTACAGCGATCAGGCCGGGCAGCGAATCGGCGCGATACGCCACGGTCGTCCCGCAATCCGCGCAGAAGGTGAACGTTGCAGCGGAGCCACTTTCGCCCTGCTTGGTCCACCATGCGGTTCTTCCCGTGATCGCAACACGCTCCTGCGGCCAGCGCGCCTGGAACGCAAAGGCGCTTCCGCTCCGCCGCTGGCAGTTGAGGCAGTGGCATATCGATACGCGTTGCGGATCGCCCTGGCATTCCACCGAGACCTGACCGCACGCACATCGCGCTTCCCGAATGGTCATCCACTCCTCCTCCTGAGCCTGTCGCCAAGCGCCGAGGCTGCACGTCCGGCAGGCAAAAGTCGAGGCGGACGCACGAATGCGCCCGCCTCAGTCCTTCGCGACCCAAAGGACTAGCTCTCAATATCCGATCAGGGGCCTGCAGCGCTCGCTACAGGCCGTGCCGATCAGCGATAGAAGACGTGATTGTCGACAGCGGCGAGGCGCTGCATGCGCCAGCCGGGGGAGACGTGACGCGCATGGAAGAACAGCGCGCCTTCGACCGGGCTTTCCCAGGCGTCCTTCATCGCGATCTGCGCGATGGCGACAGCCTCGGCCCAGTCACGGCTGGCGGTGGGGATGGCAGGCATCCGGCCGCCGCGCACGAACGAGAACTGGCTGGGCTGATAGACCACGCCGCACAGGCTGCTGGCAAAGCGGCCCGAATCGCGCCGCGCGATCACCACCTTGGCGACCGCAAGCTGGCCGTTGAGCGTTTCGCCCTTCGATTCGAAGTACACCGCGCCTGCCAGGCAGCGTGTTTCCTCGTCGGTATCTGCGGGAAGATCGTGCATCGCCACAAGCTGCGTCAGGCTTTCGGCCCTGAGCGGCGGCTGGGCGGACTGGGTGTCGATCTGCTGGGGGGCGGTTTCAGCATCTGCGATGGTTTCGACAGCGGCATCGGATGCACCGGAAACGGTTTCATCGCTGGTCTGGGCTGGAACCGGCTGGATCATGTCGGCGATCAGCGGCGATGCAAAGGCGGCTGAAGCGTCGGTAAAGGTCAGGGTGGCGATCGAGTAGATGGCCACGGCAGCCATGCTGGCGGCCTTGAGAATGGTACTCATCAAAGTCTTTGACTGTGCGGTGAGTCACCTTGATCAGGGCAACATGCTGGCAGATCTGCATCTGCCGGCCGGTCCCGATGGGCTTCCCCCCGTCTGCGTGCTTGCCGTCAGAATTTCCGTCCGTGGATTTTCGGTTGGAACCTGTCAGCCGCCTGCGCGTTTCTGGTGGACGCGCCCTTCTGTCAGCTGGGCTGACGAGTCAACCAAGCTGACCCAATATCGCGTCGAACTGTGCGCGGTTGGCGACATCCAGTTCAATCACCCATATATCGGGGTCTCTGGACCTGCGACGTGCCAGATATTCGGTCAGTGTGCCCTTGGCAGCGATGGTGTCCTCATCCTCGCTCCAGATTTCCTGCCAGGCGATGCCGCTGTCCAGCGCCGATATGCCTTCCAGCACGCCGTTATCGCCGCCGCGCACCGTGCGCACGATCAGGATCGCACCCGCGACTGGATCACCCCTGGAGAGCAGGGTCGCAAAGCCGCCCGCGGCCTGGGTCAGGCGTTTGAGCGCCTCTATGCGGATATGCGCGGCCAGCCGCGCCTCTATCATGCCGAAGCGTCCGGTGACGATGTCTGCTGCGGCAGGCTGTAGCCCTCAAGCCCCGACAGGCCGATGTGCGAGCGCATGAAGGTGCCGGTGCCGCGCGCGATTTCCTCGCCATGGCTGTCAACCAGCCGGGCTTCACCCACGAACACCCGCCTTTTGCCGCTGACCCAGTGCCCCTCGGCATGGACCGGGCCTGCGCGCACCGGCGCGGTGAAGTGCAGGTTGAAGGCAGTGGTGAGCAGGAAGCGGTCGGTGACCAGCGCGTTGCACGCATAAAAGGCCGCATCGTCGAGCATCTTGAAATAGAGCGTGCCGTGCGCAGCGCTGGCGGCGTGGAAATGCTCGGGCGTCACGTCGAAGTCGATCCGCGCGCGACCCTGGCCGGTAATGCTCAGCCGGGAAGGGAACAACCGGTTGATCGCCGCGGCCGCATAAAGCCGCTCGAGCGCGCGATAATGCGCCTCGGCCCCGGTCCCGGGCGCCGCTTCAGGCAGCGTCACGGTCCAGCTCGGCGGTCACCAATGCGAAGATGGCGTCCGGATCGTCGGCGCCCTTGATCTTGGCGAGCGTCTTTTCATCGCGGGTCAGCCGCGAGATATGCGCCAGCGCCTGTAGATGCATTGCGCCGGTGGCGATGGGCGAAATAAGCGCGATCACCAGATCGACGGGCAGATTGTCGATCGATCCGAAATCAATCGGCTTGCCCAGCCGCAGCAGCACCGCGACCGAATGATCGAGCCCCTCGATCTTGCCATGCGGGATCGCGACGCGGCGCCCGAAGCCGGTGGAGCCCAATTGCTCGCGCTCGAGCAGGCACGAGAGCACCTTGTCGGTGTCCAGACCATAGCAATGGCCGAACTGTTCCGCCGCCAGTTCCAGCGCCTGCTGCTTGTCGGCGACGCGCGCAGAGATGAGCACCGCCTGCTTGTCGAGTTCGAACCACGCCATGATATTCAAGTTTCTCGATTCTGGCATGCGGCCCCGATCGTTGTCGAGGCCGCCACGCATGAATGTCCATCAGGTCCAGCGTCGTTCCCGCCGGGGAGGTTCTGACCTCATCCCGCCAACGCATATCTGGGGCGCCCATGCACCAGATTGCCGCAAAAACCAAGCGGCTCAGTGCATGGGCGCACAGCTATTCGCTTATTTCTGCGGTTCGACCCAACCGATCGAGCCATCGACGCGGCGATAGACCATGTTGTGGCGCCCGGTCCCGGCGTTCTTGAAGAACAGAGCATTGGTGTTGCGCAGGTCGAGCATCATCACCGCATCGGAGACGGTGGCCTCGGGCACATCGACCCGGGTTTCGGCGATCACCACCGGGAAATCGACGACCTCTTCCTCCTCGCTGCCGGTATCGAACACGGTATAGGCAGCCTCTTCCTCGGCCAGCGCGTGCTGGACCTGCTCCTGGCGGCCCTTGAGGCGGCCCATATAGCGGCGAAGCTGCTTGTCGATCTTTTCGGCGGCGCCATCAAAGGCGACATGCGCGTCGTGCGCGGTGCCCTGGCCCTTGAGGATCAGGCCCTGCATGACATGGGTGACGATATCGCACTGGAACTGGTCGTGAGGCCCTCGCCCGAAGGTGACCTGGCTGGATATCGCCTTGGAAAAATACTTCTCGACAATCGCATTGAGCCGGTCGGAAACATGCACCTTGAGTGCCTCGCCAGTATCGACCTGATGACCTGAAATACGAATGTCCATGATGTTCTCCATTTTTATGGCCAGCCACAGGTTCACAACCGCAGCGGGCCGGACAGATACGCTTCTGCGCAATCGCAGAAGGGGATTATGGAACCGGCTTGAGACCTCCTTTCGTGAAGGGATGTGCGTTCAACGCTTGGACAGCCACAAGGGCTGCTTGATCTTGGCGAGAAACTCCTGATGCACCGCCAGCTCCTCGGCGCTGGCGGCAAACTGGCGCGGCAGGCGGTGCGGACGCTGGACCGCCGGGATCAGCCGCGGCCGTGCCGGAATGCCCGAACTGTCGGCATCGCTGTCGTCGGCCAGCCCCAGCCCGATCTGCCGCCCGCCGGTAAGCTCGATATAGACCTGCGCAAGCAATTCGGCATCGAGCAGCGCGCCGTGCAGCACGCGGTGGCTGCGATCGACCCCGAAGCGCTTGCACAGGGCATCGAGGCTGGCGGGTGATCCGGGGAACTTGGACCGCGCCATCACCACGGTATCGACGACCCGCGCCATGGGAATCGGCGGCAGCTCGATCCGCGCCAGCTCGGCATTGACGAAGCGCATGTCGAACCCGGCATTGTGCGCGACCAGCTGCGCATCGCCAAGGAACTCGAGCAGTTCGCCTGCGCGCTCGTGAAACAGCGGCTTGTCCGCCAGAAACGCGTCCGAGTGCCCGTGCACGCGCTCGGCCTCGGGCGGCATCGGCATCTGGGGGTTGAAAAAGGCGTGGAAGGTGCGGCCCGTGGCCATCCGCCCGACCATCTCGATGCACCCGATTTCCACCATCCTGTGTCCTTCGTCGGGGGACAGGCCGGTGGTTTCGGTATCGAAAATGATCTCTCTCATTTCAGTCATTATTGGCCTGATTTGATCAGCGCGCAAGAGACGACCGCAAATTCCCCAGCAGCTTTCGCACAGCCTGCCGCGTCGCCAATTTGGTCCCCCCGGTGGGGATGATCCAGTCGGCATGACAACGCTTGTGATGATCGGCCATCTGCAGGTGGCGGATGTGCCGCAACCGCGCCGCGGTCATGCCTGCACGCGCCATCACCCGCTTGCGCTGCTGCCACAGCGAGGCGGACACGACGATGATGCCGTCGACATTCTGCGTGCCACCTTTCTCGAACAGCAAGGGGATATCGAACACGATGATCCGCCGCGCGCGGTTGGCGCGGACAAAGGCGGCGCGCGAGCGTCCGACCGCGGGGTGGACGATGTGCTCAAGCGTCTTGAGCGCGCCTGCATTACCGAACACCGCCGCGCCCAGCTTGGCGCGATCGACCCCGCGCGGCCCGGTGGTGCCGGGAAACGCCGCCTCGATCGCCGGCAGCAGCGCGCCGCCCGGGCCCTGCAGCACATGCACCTCGGCATCGGCATCGAACACCGGCACCCCCTCGGCGCGGAGCATCTTGGCCACCGCGGACTTTCCCATGCCGATCGATCCGGTCAGCCCCAGCACCAGGGGGCGGTGACGGTGGTGCGGAGGCAGCCGCTTGACATGGGTGGTCATGCGATCAGCAGCGCGCGCAGTTCGTCGTCGTGACCACGCGGCGGGGCGACATCGAAGAAGATCTCGAACGCGAGCGCAGCCTGACCGATCAGCATTTCCAGCCCGTCGACGGTGTCGAGCCCCAAATTGCGCGCCTGCTTGAGCAAGGCGGTCTCGAGCGGGGCGTAGACGATGTCATAGACCACCGCGCCTTCAGGTAGCGGTGACAGATCGACGTTGAGCGGGTCGAAGCCCTTCATGCCGAGCGGACTGGTGTTGACCAGCAGGGCGACCTCGCCCAGCGAATCCTCCATACCGCGCACCTGGCCCTTGAGCCCGAAACTGGCGAGCAGTCCCATGGCCTTGAGCGCATTGCGCGCATGGATCGTCACGCTGGCGACATCCATCCGCGACAGCGCGAACAGCACCGCGCGCGCAGCACCGCCTGCACCGATGACCGCGACATTCGCGCCTGTAAAATCGCTTTGCCCCAGCGGCGCATAAAAGCCCCCGGCATCGGTGTTGGTGCCGAACAGCGCTCCGGTGGCATTGCGCGCAATGGTGTTCATCGCGCCGATGCTGGTGCGCACGTCGCCCGGATCGGCGACATGCTCCATCACCGAAAGCTTGTGCGGGATGGTGACATTGCACCCGCGCCACAAGGGATCGTCGCGGCGGCTGTCGACATAGGCGCCAAGCGCATCGGGGGTGACATGCGCGGTGCGATAATCCGCGTCCATCCCCAGTTGCTTGAGCCAGAAGCCATGGATCAGCGGCGATTTGCTGTGCGCGATCGGGTCGCCGATCACCTCCGCATAGGGACGGGCGGCATGGGGTTTTTCCACAGGGTTCACGCTGCGATCAGCTCGGCATCAGTTCGCGCTCGCGCAGGAAGCCGAGCAGCGGCAGCAGTGGCATGCCCAGGACAGCGAAATGATTGCCTTCGATATGGCTAAAAAGCTGGGCGCCTGCGCCTTCGATCTCGTAACATCCCACCGTGTATCCAATGGATTCCCAGTGCTTATCCACATAGTCGCGCACAAAGGCGCTGCCCAGGGGACGCACGTGCATCACGGCTTTTTCCACATGCCTCCAGATCGGGCGGCCGCCCTCGACGATGACGGCGGCGCTCCACAATTTGTGCGCCTTGCCCGACAATGTCTCGAGCTGGCGGATCGCGTCTTCGGGGGTCTGAGGCTTGGACAGCATCTCGCCGGTCGAGGTTTCGAGGATCTGGTCCGATCCCAGCACCATCGCTTCGGGGCGCTTGGTGCCCACGCGCATCGCCTTGGCTTCGGCGAGCGCATCGGCGATATCACGTGGGCTTGTGCCCTCGGCGTGCAGCGAGGCGCGGATCGCCGATTCATCGATGTGCGCGGCAACAACGGTGAACGGGACGTCGGCCTTGTCCAGCATGGTCCGGCGTGATGCACTCTGCGATGCGAGTATCAGCATGTCTTTTCGTCCTTACACTTCATCTGCCGCCAGCCCCGCCTGGCGACGGCTTTCGCGCGCCGCCTCGCGCTCGTTGAACAGGTTGATGATCGCTGCGGCCGATTCCTCGATCGACCTGCGGGTCACATCGATGACCGGCCAACCATTATCCGCAAACATCCGCCGCGCAAAGGCCAGCTCTGCCTTCACCTTGTCATCGTTGACATAGTCGGTTTCGGGGGCCTGGTTCAAGGACAACAGCCGGTTGCGCCGCACCGCGATCAACCGTTCGGGATTGGTGGTCAGCCCGACGACCAAAGGGCGGTTGAGCGAAAACAGCGCTGAAGGCGGCGGGGATTCGACCACGATCGGGATATTGGCGGTCTTGTAGCCGCGATTGGCCAGATAGATCGAGGTCGGCGTCTTGGACGAGCGCGACACCCCGGCGAGCACGATATCGGCCGCCTCCCAGTTTTCCCAGTTCTGCCCGTCATCGTGCGCGATGGTGAACTGGATCGCCTCGACGCGCGCGAAATACGCCGCATCGAGCACATGCTGGCGACCCGGGCGCGCCTTGGCCGCCTGACCCAGCAGGTTGGACAGCGCATCGCTGACCGCATCGAGCGCGGGGACCATCGGCAGCCCCAGCACGCGGCAGCGGCGTTCTAGCTTGGCGCGGATATCGGGATTGACCAGAGTGAACAGCACCAACCCCGGGTTGGCCGCGACCTCGTCCAGAATCCGGTCGAGATGCGTTTCGGAGCGGACCATCGGCCAGAAGTGCTTGATGATCTCGACCGCATCGAACTGCGCCAAGGCGGCCTTGGCGATGTTTTCCAGCGTCTCCCCGGTGGAATCCGACAGCAGATGGAGGTGGAAGCGGCTCATGGCGATGGTCTGTGGGTTGTAGGGGGATAAATCAAGGCATGATCTTGTGGGCAAAACCGGGGACGAAAACGCTCCCCCCTGCCCGTCATTCCGTCCGCATGCTTGTCCACAGCTGACAAGGTTATCGACAGGCTGTTGAAAGCCGGGATAAAATTTCCGACTCGTGGCGGCCATGCGATTTGCCGACTGTCAATCTGTCGATACATGAGGCAAGAAAGCGTCATGCCGGTTATCAAGCGGCCTTCTTCAACAGATTCCTAATTAAAGGATATAAGATAAAGTATGGGCGGGGACACAGTTCAGACCGCAGTGCGCACAGCGCCGCTGCTAGAATGCTTGGCAGGTAAGGTTCACGAGACGCCGCCGATGTGGATGATGCGTCAGGCCGGGCGCTATCTGCCGGAGTATCGCGCTCTCAGGGCGGAAAAGGGCGGTTTTCTCGAGCTCGTCTATGACAGCCCGTCCGCTGCCGAGATCACGCTGCAGCCGCTGCGCCGCTTCGATCTTGATGCCGCGATCCTGTTTTCCGATATCCTGATCGTTCCTTACGCGATGGGCCAGAACCTGCAGTTCCTGGTCGGCGAAGGTCCGCACCTCTCCCCGACCTTGGTCGATCATGCGCTGGAGAGCCTTGTGCCGGCCTATGAGCGGCTCGATGCGATCTACGAGACCGTGCGCCTGGTCAAAGCCGAGCTTGCGCCTGAGAAGGCCTTTCTGGGCTTTGCAGGGTCTGCCTGGACAGTCGCGACCTACATGGTCAACGGTGAGGGCAGCAAGGACCAGCACGCCACCCGGGCCTATGCCTACAGGGATCCTCAAGGCTTCCAGGTGCTCATCGACGCGATCGTCGATCTGACGATCACCTATCTCATCGGCCAGATCGATGCCGGGGTCGACGCGGTGCAGATCTTCGACAGCTGGTCGGGCTCGCTTGCGCCCTCGCAGTTCGAACGCTGGGTCATCGCGCCCAATGCCCGGATTGCAGCGGCGATCCACGAAGCGCGCCCGGGTGTTCCGGTGATCGGTTTTCCCAAGGGCGCTGGCGAAAAGCTTGCCGCTTATGCGCGCGAGACCGGTGTCGATGCGCTGGGGCTCGACGAGACGATCGATCCGGTCTGGGCCGCGGCCAACATTCCGGCGCATCTGCCGGTGCAGGGCAATCTCGATCCGCTGGCGCTGCTGGCGGGCGGCGAGCAGATGGAAAGCGCGGTCAGGCACATCATCCGCACCTTCGAGGGACGGCCGCACATTTTCAACCTGGGCCATGGCATATTGCAGCAGACGCCCATTGAACATGTTCACGCACTGCTTACACTGGTGAAGCAGGGCGCATAATCGCGCTGCCTAACGAGCTGGCGGGTTTTCCTGCCCGCGCACATGGCATGGCATCATGAATGAGCTCCTCCTGACAACGGATTACGTCTTAGCAATGCTCTATCTCTGGCTGAAAGCGGCGCACCTCATCTTCGTCATCTTCTGGATGGCGGGCCTGTTCATGCTGCCGCGCTTCCTGGTCTATCATCAGGAGGCTGAGCACGGATCGCCCGAGGCCACCCGCTGGATCGACCGCGAAGCCAAGCTCAAGAACATCATCCTCAACCCCTCGCTGATCATCGTGTGGTTGCTGGGGCTGGTGCTCGCGGTGCAGATCGGCGCGTTTTCGCAAGGCTGGTTTCACGCCAAACTGCTCTTCGTGCTGGTGCTCAGCGGCTATCACGGCTGGATGATCGGCTATGCCAGGAAGCTGGCCAAGGGCGAACGCAAACTGACCGGCAAGCAATTGCGGCTGATCAACGAAGTGCCGGGGATCGCCGCAGCGGTGATCGTGATTTTGGTGATCGTGAAGCCTTTCTGACCTCTTTCTCCCCTCCCGCTTGCGGGAGGGGCAGGCCCGGTTTTCCGGGCCGGGGTGGGCCTGGAGGTCACCACGGTACAGGCCCAACCCGGCTTCGGCTGCGCCTCTGCCACCCCTCCCGCAAGCGGTAGGGGAGAAGTTACCCCCCCCCTCGCCCCGTCGCAGGCCCGATTGACTTTGCGCAGGGCCGCGCCTAGATCGGTCGCCGTCCCGTCCGGGACCGTCGACGACCCTTATCCACCAGTGACCGGATTACCGGCTGGGCGTCCCACAGATTTTCCCATGACTGCCGTCTGATTTTTTGCGGCACCTTTTCTTCACGGACGATTGCACCTCATGCATCTTAAAGAACTCAAGCAGAAAACCCCCGCTGAACTCGTCACCATGGCAGAGGAGCTGGGCGTCGAAAGCGCATCGACGCTCCGCCGCCAGGACCTGATGTTCGCGATCCTCAAGGAACTGGCCGATGATGGCGAGCTTATCATGGGCCTGGGCACCATCGAAGTGCTGTCCGACGGGTTCGGCTTCCTGCGCAGCCCCGAGGCGAACTATCTCGCCGGGCCCGACGACATCTACGTCTCCCCCAACCAGGTGCGCCGCTTCGGCCTGCGTACCGGTGACACGGTCGAAGGCGAAATCCGCGCACCCCGCGATGGCGAGCGCTACTTCGCCCTCACCAAGCTGACCGCGGTCAACTTCGACGATCCCGATGTCGTGCGTCACCGCGTCAACTTCGACAACCTGACCCCGCTTTATCCCGATGAAAAGCTGCGGCTCGACACGCTCGACCCGACCGTCAAGGACAAGTCGGCGCGCGTCATCGACATCGTCTCGCCGCAGGGCAAGGGCCAGCGCGCCTTGATCGTCGCGCCACCACGTGTCGGTAAGACCGTGCTGCTGCAGAACATTGCCAAGGCGATCACCGACAACCACCCCGAAGTCTTCCTCATCGTGCTGCTGATCGACGAGCGCCCCGAGGAAGTCACCGACATGCAGCGCAGCGTGAAGGGCGAGGTCATTTCCTCGACCTTCGACGAGCCTGCGCAGCGCCACGTCCAGGTCGCGGAAATGGTGATCGAAAAGGCCAAGCGTCTGGTCGAGCACAAGAAGGATGTCGTCATCCTGCTCGATTCGATCACCCGTCTGGGCCGTGCCTACAACACCGTCGTCCCGTCATCGGGCAAGGTGCTGACCGGTGGTGTCGATGCCAACGCGCTGCAGCGCCCCAAGCGCTTCTTCGGTGCTGCGCGCAACATCGAGGAGGGCGGATCGCTCTCGATCATCGCTACCGCGCTGATCGATACCGGCAGCCGCATGGACGAGGTCATCTTCGAAGAGTTCAAGGGCACCGGAAATTCGGAAATCGTTCTGGATCGCAAGGTCGCCGACAAGCGTATCTTCCCCGCGCTGGATGTCGGAAAGTCCGGCACCCGCAAGGAAGAGCTGCTGGTGGAAAAGGATATCCTGTCGAAGATGTGGGTGCTTCGCCGCATCCTCATGCAGATGGGCACCATCGATGCGATGGAGTTCCTGCTCGACAAGATGAAGGATTCGAAGACCAACGAAGACTTCTTCGATTCGATGAATCAGTGATCTTCCAAGAGACCCTGTTTAAGGCCTGCGACCTGCCATGATGGAACTTTGGAATCATATCGTAGCCGATTTCTCGAATATCGGCTCCCCCGCTGCGCTGGCCGCTTTTGGCCAGGTGCTCATGATTGACATCCTGCTCGCCGGCGACAATGCGATTGTCGTCGGTGCGCTCGCGGCGGGCCTGCCTGCCGACCAGCGGCGCAAGGTGATCCTGATCGGGATCATCGCCGCTCTCGTGCTGCGTATCGCCTTTGCGCTTGTCGTCACCCAGCTGATGCAGGTGGTCGGGCTGATCTTTGCAGGCGGCCTGCTGCTGCTTTGGGTATCGTGGAAAATGTACCGCGAGCTCCAGCCCGCGGGCAGCTCGCCCGGTTCGCCCGAAATCGAAGGTGACGAATCCAGCGGTGTCCGCCCGGCTAAGAGCTTTGCCGCGGCCGCTTGGGCCGTTGCGGTCGCCGATGTCAGCATGAGCCTCGACAACGTGCTCGCGGTGGCCGGCGCTGCGCGCGACCATCCCGGAATCCTGATCGTCGGGCTGATCCTCTCGGTCGCGCTGATGGGCATCGCTGCCAACTTCATCGCCAAATATATCGAGCGCTATCGCTGGATCGCCTATTTCGGCCTTGTCGTGATCCTCTATGTCGCCGGCAAGATGATCTATGATGGCTTTGTCGATCCCAGCGTCGGCATCACCACGCTGTTCTAGACGCCTGTTCCCGGCCATGGCTCGCAACACGCCTACCGGCTGTGCTAACAGCGGGCATGGCCGGGATGACATCGCTCCATGACTGACGCAGCCACAGATCTGCGGCGGCACCTCGGCATGCTGCTGGGGCAGGGTCGCGCGGCAGACGCAGTGGCGCTGCTCACCACCCGGTCGCAGGCGGGCGACGCTGCAGCACAATACGAGCTCGGGCTTTGGCGGCTCTATGGCCAGTGCGTCGAACGCGATCCATCAGCGGCGCTCGACCTGTTCCGCGATGCTGCCGCGCAACACCATCCAGAGGCAGTCGCCGCTGAGATCGCGCTGCTCGGCAATGGCATGGCAGGAACCGTCGATCCCTTAGCAGCGCAGGCGCGCGTCGCTGCGCTGGCAGCATCCGATCCCTTTTATCGCCACCAGCAGGATTTGCTGGAGCAGATAGCAGCCGCGCCGCTGCCGCCCGCTGAGGTGTTGAGCGTCGACCCCGATATCCGGTTCTACTCAGATTTCCTGCCACCAGCGTTGTGCGATCATGTGATGGAGGCGGCTCGCGCGCGGCTCGCGCCCAGTTTCGTCATCGATCCGGTGTCGCGCCAGCGCGTGCCGCACCCGGTTCGCACCTCGCACGGCGCCAATTTCGGGCCGGTGGATGAGGATTGCATAATCAATGCGATCAACCGGCGGATCGCGGCCGTTACTGGCACCGACTGGCGCGCGGGCGAGATGCTGCATGTCCTGCGCTATACCCCCGGCCAGCAATACCGGCTGCACCATGATGGCCTGCCGAATGTCAGCAACCAGCGGCAGTGGACCGCCATCGTCTATCTCAACCACGGGTTTGACGGAGGTGCGACCGACTTTCCGCTGCTCGGGCTGGATGTCGCGCCCCGGCGCGGCGGGTTGCTGGTCTTTGCCAACACGCATGGCGATGGCGCCATCGATCCGCGCACCCGGCACGAGGGCAAACCCGTCGACACCGGCGAGAAATGGGTCGCAACCCGCTGGATCCGCACCCGGCCATGGTCTCCCTGGGACGAAGCGCCCGCGCGCTGAGGCACGGCTGCCGAAACATTTGTTGGTTTGGAAGGCGCAAATCCTGATAGTCTGTTGAAAAAGACCGATGAGCGATGGAGGCGAGGGTGATGATGCGGATTTGGCTGGCGGGAATCGCGGTGGTTGCGCTTTTGCCCTCGATGGCATCGGCGAAGGAGCGCGCGCAGATCGCCGCGTCCGCGGAGATATCCGACAAGGTGACGCTGTTCGAGCTGCCCAAGGGGTCGCGCCCGCATGACGTCGCGCCCGCGCCTGACGGCAAGATCTGGTACACCGCGCAGCGCCAGGGTGCGCTGGGCATTCTCGATCCGGTCTCCGGCCAGGTGGTGCAGGTCCCGCTGGGCCCCGAATCCGCGCCGCATGGCGTGATTCAGGGGCCAGACGGGATGGCGTGGATCACCGATGGCGGGCAGAACGCGATCGTCCGCTACAACCCCGCCAACGGCAAGATCGACGTGTGGAAGCTGCCAGCCGATACCGGCTACACCAACCTCAACACCGGCGCGTTTGACGGCAAGGGCGTGCACTGGTTCACTGGGCAGAACGGCATTTATGGCAGGGTCAATGCGGCGTCGGGCAAGGTCGAGGTCTGGAAGGATCCCAAGGGCCGCGGCCCCTATGGCATCGCCACCGCGCCCGACGGCACCGTCTGGTACGTCTCGCTGGCCGGCAGCCACCTCGCCAGGATCGACAGCGCCAGCGGCGAGATCAGCGTCATCGAACCGCCGACGCCTGGCGCGGGGCTGCGCCGAGTGTGGGCGGACAGCAAGGGCGATCTGTGGATCACCGGCTGGAACAGCGGCGAACTCTACCGCTATCGTCCCTCGACCAGGAGCTGGAAGACGTGGAAGCTGCCCGGCGCCAAGCCCCAGGCCTATGCGGTCTATGTCGACGAGCGCGATCATGTCTGGGTCAGCGATTTCGGCGACAATTCCACCCGCGTGTTCGACCCGCGCAGCGAGACGTTCACCGCGCGCTATCCGGGCAGCGGCGAGGGGGCCAATGTCCGCCAGATCCTGGGCCGCAAGGGCGAGGTGATGCTGCCCGAATCGGGTACCGAGCGGATGATGGTGGTGCGGACCGAGGGCAAGTGATCCGCTGGCTGGGCGCATTCGCGCTGCTGGTACCCGGCATCGCCTGGGCCCAGACGACCAACCAGATCGGTGAACGCGCCTTCCATCGCTGCTACAGCTGCCATTCGGTGGTGAAGGGCGAGACGGGGCTGAGCGGCCCCAATCTCGCCGGTCTGCCTGTGCGCGCGATCGCCTCGGACCCTGATTTCAAATATTCCAAAGCTTTCAGTAAGTTCGCTCAATCCAACCGTCGGTGGACACCCGTGCTTCTGGAGCGATTTCTGGCCGATCCGCAAAAGCTGGTGCCGGGGAATGATATGGGATTCTTCGGACTGAAGAAGGCCGATGAACGCTCCGCGATAGTCACTTATCTGATGGAGATAAGGTAACCCAACTGGTTATCCTCAACGTCACCCCCGCGAAGGCGGGGGTCCCGCTTACGCGCATGCGTCGTGCCAAGACGGAATTCCCGCACTCGCGGGAATGACGGTAAACAGGATAACACTAGCCCGCCTTCGCCAACATCTCGCCCATTTTCTCCCAGACCTTGTTCATCGCCTTCATCGGGCGAACCATGACCTTGAAGTCCTCGATTTGCCCGGTGTCGTTCCAGCGGATGATGTCGACGCCGTTGACCTGGATTCCGTCGAGCTCGAGCGCGAATTCGAGCATCGCGCTGTCGCCGTCGACGATCTCGCGGACATAATGGAAGCTGTCATTGCCCAGCACATGCGCGGCAGCGTGGAGGTACGCGAACACCTTGGCCTTGCCCTCCTGCGGCGTGTGAACCACTGGCGAGTGGAACACCGCGTGCTCTGCCAGCATGGCGTTCAGCTTTTCCGGGGTGGAGCCACCATGCATGTAGTCATGCCAGGCCGCGACCCCTGCCACCGCCGCGCTCATGCGAGATGCTCGGCAAAGAACGCCGCGGTGCGGCCATCGGCGAGCTGCGCGCCGGCTTCATCGCGGCGGTTGCCCATTTCGGCGGCGAAGCCGTGATCGAGCCCTTCATAGTCGTGCAGCGTGACGCGCGGGTGGCTGTCGAGCCCGGCGTGCACAGCCGCCTGCGCTTCGGGTCCCACCAAATGATCGGCGGTCGGAATGTGCAGCATCAGCGGGTTGGCGATGGCATGCGATTCATCGAGCATCTGGTCGATCATCACGCCGTAATAGCCGACGCTGGCGTCGATGTCGGTGCGGGCCGCGACCATATAGGCAAGCTTGCCGCCCAGGCAGTAGCCGACCGCGCCCACCTTGGCGACGCCGCCGAGCCCGCCGATCCCGGCCCGGATCGCGCGGATCGTCGCCTCGATGTCCTGAACGCCGTCATTGGGATCGTACTGGCCGAAATAGCCGAACGCCTCTTGCAACTCGGCTTCGACATCGGGGTCGAGCTCGAGGCCCGGCTTGATCCGCCAGAACAGATCGGGCGCGACCGCCAGATAGCCTTGTCCGGCCCAGCCATCGCATTTCTGACGGATGCCCGGATTGACGCCGAAGATCTCCTGAATCACGATGATGGCGGCCTTGGGGGTGCCTTCAGGCGCGGCGACATAGGCGCTGAACGTGCCTTCATGGTCGAAAGTCTGGATGTTGTGCGTCGAACCCATTTTGCTCTCCA
Organism: Blastomonas fulva; assembly: GCF_003431825.1. Lineage (GTDB taxonomy): Bacteria > Pseudomonadota > Alphaproteobacteria > Sphingomonadales > Sphingomonadaceae > Blastomonas > Blastomonas fulva. The sequence continues at coordinate 1,330,854 of NZ_CP020083.1, forward strand.
TCATCAATTCGTTTGCTTTGGCGGCCATTTATACCCACTTTGATCAGGCTGATAAGCGTGAAACTGGGGCTTGGGGGCCTTGCGCTGCTAGAAGGTTGATTGCCATGAAAGTGAATATCGAAGTCGATTGCTCCCCCGAAGAAATGCGTCGTTTCATGGGGCTGCCTGACGTGTCGGATGTCAACAAGACCTATGTCGATGGTGTCGTGAACGCGATGAAGGGCACCAGCAACGTCGACCAGCTGCAAACCATGGCAAAGAACATCGCGCCGATGGGCGAGATGGGTCTGCGCTTCTTCCAGCAGATCATGGAAGCCGCCGCAGCCGGTGCCAGCGGCAAGCCCAAAAGCGGTGGCTGACCGTCCCTTCTGACGATGCACGCAGGCGATACGATCTTTGCGCTGTCGAGCGGCGCGCCGCCTGCTGCATTGGCCATCATCCGGATCAGCGGACCTGAGGCAGGCGCCGCACTGACCGCACTTGGCGGAGCGCTGCCATCGCCGCGCCGTGCCGTGCTGCGCGATCTGTGCGGTCCGGGTGATGGCAACCTGCTCGATCGCGCTCTGGTGTTGTGGTTTCCCGGCCCCGCAACTGCAACCGGCGAGGATCTGGCTGAGCTTCATCTGCATGGTGGGCGAGCGGTGGTGCGTGCTGTGGAAGCTGTGCTGACCCGCATGCCCGGCTTTCGGCTTGCCGAGCCTGGAGAATTCACGCGCCGTGCATTCCTCAACGGGCGGATGGATCTGGCCGAAGCCGAAGGGCTCGCCGACCTGCTGTTCGCCGAAACCGAAGCGCAGCGCGTGGCCGCCATCCGGATGGCAAGCGGTCATCTGTCGCGCCGGGTCGAAGGGTGGCGGGAGGCGGTGCTGCAACTCTCCGCACAGGTTGAGGCCGAGCTCGATTTTTCAGATGAGGATGATGTCGGTGAAGGGGGCGGCAACGCCACCGGGCAGGGCATTGCCGCGCTGGCTGGCGAGATCGGCACCGCGCTGGCACGACCTCGCGCCGAGCGGTTGCGCGATGGCATTCGCGTGGTGCTGGCGGGGCCGCCCAACAGTGGCAAGTCGACCTTGCTCAACGCACTGGTCCAGCGCGAGGCGGCGATCGTCTCCGATATCGCGGGAACCACCCGCGATCTGATCGAGGCGCCGGTGGCGCTGGGCGGGATACCCTTCGTGTTCACCGACACCGCCGGGCTGCGCGATGAGGGCGCCGAGGCGATCGAAGCGATCGGCATCGACCGCGCGCGCGATGCGATGGCCGGCGCGGATCTGGTGCTGTGGCTGGGTCCCGAAGGGCAGGGCGGTCCGATGAGCTGGGAGATCGAGGCGCAGATCGATCGGCAAGGTGTTTCACGTGAAACAAAGGCGGTCGCTCGGCACCGGATTTCGGCGCTAACCGGCCAGGGGTTGGATGCGCTGGTCGCTGACCTAGTGACCTCGGCCAAGAGCCTGCTGCCCGCATCGGGCGACGTGGCACTCAACGCCCGCCAGCACCGTTTGCTGACCGAGTGTGCCGAGGCGCTTGCTCAGGCTACCGAGGAGCGCGACCTGCTGCTTCGTGCCGAGGCGCTTCGGTTGGCGCGCCTCGTGCTCGATGAGCTGCTCGGCAATACGCATGTCGAAGACATGCTCGACGCTTTGTTCGGAGCCTTTTGCATCGGCAAGTAACCCTCTCCCCTCCCGCTTGCGGGAGAGGTGGCCGCAGGCCGGGGTGGGCCTCAACCTCGGCAAACTTCAGGCCCACCCCGTCTTCGCCTGCGGCTCAGCCACCCCTCCCGCAAGCGGGAGGGGAAAGGGTCGGCTTTACTTGGTGGCTACCGGCGTCTTGTCCCTTACCCACCCCCTCGACCGAATCCCGCAATTGGGCTATGCGCCGTGCCATGGTGGAATTTGATGTTCTTGTTGTCGGCGGCGGACACGCCGGGTGCGAGGCTGCGGCAGTGGCAGCGCGGATGGGCGCGCGCGTCGCCCTGGTCAGCTTCACCCACGACGCGATCGGCGCGATGTCGTGCAATCCCGCGATCGGCGGTCTGGGCAAGGGGCATCTTGTGCGCGAGGTCGATGCCTTTGACGGGCTGATCGCGCGCGCCGCAGACGAGGCCGCAATTCACTACCGGATGCTCAACATCTCCAAGGGCAGTGCGGTGCAGGGACCTCGTGTCCAGGCCGACCGTACCCTCTACAAGGCGGCGATCCAGCGGATGCTGGCTGCGCAGGACAATCTCGAGATTGTGGAAGGCGAGGTCGCCGCGCTTCGAATGGACGGCGGCGCGATCACCGGCGTGGACATGGCCGACGGCAGCGCAATCGCCGCGCGTGCGGTGGTGCTGGCGACGGGAACCTTTCTGGGCGGACGGCTGTTTCGCGGCGAGGAGCGGCTCGAGGGCGGGCGCATCGGCGAGCCGGGTGCGAGCCTGTTGGCGCAGCAGCTGCGGGATGCCGATCTGCCGATGGCGCGGCTCAAGACCGGAACCCCGCCTCGGATCGACGGCCGCACGATCGACTGGGCCATGCTCGACGAGCAGCCCAGTGATGGCGAGGCGTGGACCATGTCGCCGCTGAGTGGCGGGCGCACGGTCCCCCAGGTCTTTTGCGCGATCACCCGGACCAGCCAGCAGACGCACGACATCATCCGCGCCAGCCTTGATCGCTCGCCTTTGTTCAGCGGGGCGATCGGTGCACAGGGCCCGCGCTATTGCCCGTCGATCGAGGACAAGATCCACCGCTTCGGCGATCGCGATGGGCATCAGGTGTTCCTCGAACCCGAGGGACTGGGCACGCATCTGGTCTATCCCAACGGGATTTCCACCTCGCTCCCGACAGATGTCCAGCTCGCCTTCGTCCGCTCGATGGCTGGGCTGGAGCGCGCCGAGATCGTGGTGCCAGGCTATGCCGTGGAATACGACCATATCGATCCGCGTGCGCTCGATCATCGCCTGCAGGTGCGCAGCATGCCGGGTCTGTATTGCGCAGGCCAGATCAACGGCACCACCGGCTATGAAGAGGCTGCTGCCCAAGGTCTGGTCGCCGGCATGGCCGCAGCAGCCCAAGTGCTGGGCCGCGAGGTGGAGTTGCCCGATCGGGCAACCAGTTATCTCGCGGTGATGATCGACGACCTCGTGCTGCAGGGCGTCACCGAGCCCTATCGCATGCTCACCGCGCGGGCTGAATACCGATTGAGGCTGCGCGCAAACAATGCCTCGGACCGTCTGACCGGCATCGCGATTGCCAATGGCTGCGTGGCACCCGAACGCCTGAGCTGGTACGAACAGCGCCAGCGCGCCAAGGCAGACATGATGATCGCGCTCGCCCGCCAGGCGAGCTGCGCCGAGCTTGCGGCGCTGGGTCTGCCGGTAAAGGCAGATGGCGCGCGCCAGAGCCTCTATGACTGGCTGCGCTTCCCCGCAGTGTCGCTTGCCTCGCTGGCGCCGCTGATCGAAGGCGATCACGATCTCGCCGACGACCTGATCGCCGAGATCGAGGAGGATGCGGTCTACGCTCCCTATCTGGCGCGGCAGGATGCCGAACTGCGCGATCTGCGTGCCAATGAGCGGGTCGTGCTGGGCATGGACATCGACTACCGAATGATCACCGGGCTATCGAACGAGATGGTCGAGCGGCTTACGCTTGCGCGGCCCGAGACGCTGGCCGAGGCCAGTCGCGTGCGGGGAATCACACCGGCAGCGCTTGCCGCTATCCTGGTCCATGCCCGCCGCCGTGCGGCGTGAGACCGTGATGCTGATCCAGGATGAAGAGAGCGCCAAGGCGTGGCTGACGGACACGCTGGGTGTTTCACGTGAAACAATGGCGTTGCTGGAGCGCCTCAACGCGTTCGTCGTCGCTGAGGCCGAGCACCAGAATCTGGTTTCCGCTTCGACGCTGGCGCATATGTGGCAGCGGCATATCGTCGATAGCGCGCAGCTGCTGCGCTTTGCCGATCCAAGAGTTGACGAGCACTGGATTGATCTGGGCAGTGGGGCAGGGTTCCCGGGGCTGGTGATCGCTTTGATCGCGCCATGCCAGGTGACGCTGGTCGAATCGCGTGGGTTAAGGATTGCCTATCTCGAGCGTGCGATCGCACATCTCGGACTGGGCGATCGTGTGCAGGTCGCCGGAGTAGCACTTGAACGGGTTCCGACAGTTGCAGCGGACTATATTTCCGCGCGCGCCTTTGCACCTTTGCCGCGGCTGCTTGAAGGCGCTGCACGGTTTTCCACAGAAAACACCCGATGGTTGCTGCCGAAGGGACGAAATGCGCGCACGGAACTGGAAAGCGCCCCGTCTGCGTGGCAAAGTATGTTTCACGTGGAACAGAGCCTGACCGACGCCGATGCCGCGATTCTGGTCGGTACCGGCAGCGTCCCATCCAGCAATCCGCCGCGCAGCGTCCTTCAACGACCCATGCGCAAGCACAGGAGCAGATCATGATCCGCATTGCGGTTGCGAATCAGAAGGGTGGGGTGGGCAAGACCACCACCGCGATCAATCTGGCGACGGCGCTGGCTGCGACGGGGCTCAAGGTGCTGCTGATCGATCTCGACCCGCAGGGCAACGCATCGACGGGTCTGGGCATCGCGCGCAACGACCGCGAGTTCTCGAGCTATGATCTGCTCACCAATGAAAGCTCGCTGGCGCAATGCGCGGTGCCGACGCAGATTCCGGGGCTGGATATCGTGCCTGCCACGGTAGATCTGTCGGGCGCGGAGATCGAGCTGGTCGATCTCGAGCATCGCACCCACCGGATGAAGATGGCGATGGACAGTGCGCATCAGCAACGCTGGCAGGTGTGCCTGATCGACTGCCCGCCCTCGCTCGGCCTGCTGACGCTGAACGCGCTGATCGCGACCGACCAGGTGCTGGTACCGCTGCAGTGCGAGTTCTTTGCGCTCGAAGGGTTGAGCCAGCTACTGCAGACGGTCGAGCGGGTGCAGCAGCGCTTCAACCCTGATCTGTCGATCATCGGCGTGGTGCTGACCATGTACGACCGGCGCAACCGGCTCACCGACCAGGTCTCGGACGATGTCCGCGCGGTGCTTGGCAAATTGGTGTTCGATACCGTGATCCCGCGCAATGTGCGGCTGTCCGAGGCGCCGAGCCACGGCATGCCGGCGCTGATCTACGATCACCGCTGCGTCGGTTCCGAGGCCTATATCGCGCTCGCACGAGAGTTCATTTCCCGGATGCCCCGGGTCGAAGAGGAAGCCGCCTGATGGCCGAGGAACACAGCGACCTGCCCGATATCGCCAAGGCCCTGGGACGCAAGCGACCTTCGGGTCTGGGCCGCGGCCTCAACGCGTTGCTCGGCGAAGCGGTGCGCGAAGAGCCGCTGGTGCGGCGCGAGGACGGCACGCCGGGTCAGGCAGCCACGATCACCGGTCTGCGCACGCTGCCGCTTTCCGAAATCCGCCCGCACCCCGGCCAGCCGCGGCGCTGGTTCGACGAGGAGGCGCTCGATGATCTGGCGCGCTCGATCGCGCAGCGCGGCGTGATCCAGCCGGTCATCGTGCGTCCACGCACAGGCGGCGGTTATGAGCTGGTCGCGGGCGAGCGCCGCTGGCGCGCGGCGCAGCGCGCGCGGCTGCACGTCATTCCTGCGATCGTCCGCGAACTCAGCGACCCCGACACCTTTGCGCTGGCGCTGATCGAGAACATCCAGCGCGAGGACCTGAACCCCGTCGAGGAGGCCGAGGCCTATCAGCGGCTGGTGGGTGACCAGGGCTACACCCCGGTCGAGGTCGCGCGGATGGTCGACAAGTCGCGCAGCCACATCGCCAACCTGATGCGGTTGCTGGCTCTGCCGCAGCCGGTGCTCAAGATGATCGCCGACAAGAGCCTGAGCATGGGCCATGCCCGCGCGCTGATCAACGTGCCCGACGCCGAGAGCATCGCTGCCGAAGTGGTCGATCGCGGGCTGTCGGTACGCGATGTCGAAAAATTGGTGCGGCGCGCGCGCAGCGATGCGGCGGGCAAATCGGGGAGCAAGCCCCGCGTCCGTCAGGGCGGCGAGGATGCGGCGAGCAATGCGGATATCGCGGCGGTCGAGCGGCATCTGGAAGACCTGCTCGGGCTCAAGGTCAAGATCACCGCCGACGCCAACCAGCGCAGCGGCGCGGTGACCGTGCGCTATGGCAATCTGGATCAGCTCGACCTGATCTGCCAGCGGCTATCCGGTGAGATTATTTAGACTTATCAATAAGTTATTTTATATTTTCGTCATTCCCGCGAACGCGGGAATGACGCTAGCCGATAGGTGCGACGCGCAAGCTGGACCCCCGCCTTCGCGGGGGTGACGAAGCTCCCCTAGGGCGAAATCCGCCTCGGATCGTTAAGCACGTTGATCGCGGCGTGCACCCGCGCCTCGATCTCCTCGCGCGGCAGGCCCGCCGGGATGATCTCGCCGAACTTGTATGTGACCACGCCGGGGTGCTTGATGAAGCCGCGCCGGGGATAGAGATGCCCGCTGTCCAGCGCGATCGGCACCACGGGCAGCTTGGCGAGCTTGTACAGCCCGGCAAAGCCCGCCTGCAGCGGCGGCTGCTCGCCTGGCGGGATGCTGGTGCCCTCGGGATAGATCACGATCGAGCGGCCCTCGGCGACGAAGCGGCGGACCTCGGTCATCATGGCGCGCAGCGCGACGGCACCGCCCGCGCGATCGATGAAGATCATGCCATAGGTGCGCGCGATCTGGCTCCACAGCGGAATGCGTGAAAGTTCGATCTTGGCGACCACTGCGGGGCGGTTGAAGATGCGCAGCAGCTCGATGGTCTCGAAAAAGCTCTCGTGCTTGATCGCATAGAGCACCTGGCCTTGCGGTATCTCGCCGTCGATCCGCGCGCGGATTCCCAGAAAGGTGCGCGCGCACAGATAATGATAGCCGCCCCAGGCGCGCGCCATGCCCTGCAGCCGATGCCGCGAGAACGGCAGGATGATGAAGGCGATGATGACGATCGGGACCGATCCGCCATAAAAGGCGATGGTGAACAGGATCGACCGGAACAGGGCAAGCGCGGTCCGCATGGTCACACCCCGAACAACCCGGCAAGCACGCGCAGCACCAGCTTGTTGTACTCGCGCCACAGCGTCATCAGGCTGGGCTTGCTGGCGACCGCATCGGTATAGATCGCGATGTCGTCGGGAAGTGCGCGGTGCAGCTCGTATTCGGCGCGGCGCATGTGCCAGTCAGTGGTTACCAGCCGCACCGATGTCACCTTGCGCTGCTTGGCCCAGCGCGCGGTTTCAATGCCGTTCGACCGGGTGTCATAGGCGCGAAAGCCCAGATCCACGCAGCAGTCGAACAATTCGGTGGAGCCGGGATACTGCGCGCTGAGTTCCGCCGGACGGACATCGCGGTCGACGCCCGAGATCAGCAGCCGGTCGGCCCATTTGTTGCGCAAAGCCTCGAGCCCGCGATCGATCCTCAGCGGCCCGCCGGTGGGCACCACCACCGCATCGGTCTGCTGCTCGCCCAAGGGCTGCGGCAGCAGGATGGCGAACCAGGCAAAGCCCAGGATCCAGGCCAGCAACACCGATGACAAGAGGCGGACAATCACAGTTTTTTCCTGAGCGCGCCAAGAACGGCCATGCGCGCGGTGACCACCGCCAGCGCAATACCGGCAATCGGCACGGTTGCAAGCAGCAGCCAGTCGAGCGGCCCGAAGGATCCGGCAGACACCAGCCCCGAATCAAGCCGCGCGGCGGCCTGGCCCAGCAGCCACAGCACCGGCGCGGCGAGCAGGCAGGCGATCAGCGCACCCAGCGCTGCGTCCAGTGCGATGCGGCGCTGGAACAGCCGCGCGATCTGCGCATGGGTGCTGCCCAGGAGATGCATGATGTCGATGGTCTCGGCATGCGCGGCAAAGCTGCTGCGCGCCGAGAGCATCACCGAGGCGATGCTGGCGAGCGCGAGCAGCGCGACCAGCGCGATCGCCAGCCAGCGCAGCGTGCCGATCAGATCGAACACCGGGCGCAGCCACTGGCCGTGCGCATCGATCCTTGCATCGGGCGCCGCCTGGCCCAGGGCATCGCGCAACCGCCGCAGCGTCGCTGGATCGGCCTTGGCACGGAAGTTCACGTCGATCAGGCTGGGCAGGGGGATGTCTTCGCTCAGTGCGCCGCTGCCCAGCCAGGGCGAGAGCAGCGAGCGCACCTCGGCATCGCTGACCCGGGTGACCGCTGCAACCGCGCGGTCGGAACGCAGCACGGCCTGCGCGGCATCCGCCTGGCGCTGGCGGATATCTGCATCGGCGTTGACGATCTGCACCGTCGCGCGTCCGGCAAGATCGGCGTTGACCTGGTCGGCGGCGCTGCCCAATGCGAGCGCGGCGGCGCTGGCGAGCAGGGTGAGGAACAGCATCACCGCGATCACCCACGGCATCGGCCCGGTAAGCCGCGCCTGCGGGATCAACCGGCGGTCGTGCGCGGTGGGAAACAGCGCGCCCAGCATCAGCGGCTCTCCCCGTCCCAGCCGCGCAGATCGGAAGGCTTGGGGGGGTAGCGCAGCGCACCTGTCGGGTCGAACAGCCGCCCACCCTCGAGCCGCATCATCTGTCCGCGCTTGATCCGGGTCATCAGATGGATGTCGTGGGTGGCAACGATGATCGTGGTGCCCATTCGGTTCAATGCCTCGAACAGCCGCAGCAATTTGACCGCCATGTCGGGGTCGACATTGCCGGTGGGCTCGTCGGCGACCAGGATATCGGGTCGGGTGATCACCGCGCGGGCGATCGCCACGCGCTGCTGCTCGCCGCCCGACAGCGTCGCGGGCAGCGCATCGCCGCGCGCGCTCAGCCCCACCCAGTCGAGGATCTCGCGCACCGGGGTGGCCAGATCGGCATCGCGCATCCCTGCGATCCGCAGCGGCAGCGCAATGTTGTCGAACGCCGAAAGGTGCGGCACCAGCCGGAAATCCTGGAACACCACCCCGATCCGGCGGCGGAACCCCGGCAACCGGTCGCGGCTCAAGGTCACCAGATCGCTGTCGAACAGCCGGATCATCCCGCGGCTGGGGCGCTGCGCCAGATAGAGCAGCTTGAGCAAGGAGGACTTGCCTGCGCCCGAGGGCCCGGTGAGGAAGTAGAACTGGCCCGAAAACAGCGTGAAACTGAGGTCCGACAGCGCCTCGGGACCGGTGCCATAGCGCAGCCCGACATTCTCGAACTGGACGATGCTATCCATGGTCGCGCTGCTCATCCTGTCGCGATAGCGCGCCGCGGACGGGGCAGGCAATCGGAAAGGCGCACAGGCGGTGATCCGCGGTCATGATCGCATCGAATCGGGTGCCGGACAGTCTGCCAACCCGTTGAAAAATCTCTGGCCAGCGCAAACTCCGGTGGAAAAAGGGCCGACAGGGCTTGGCAGCCGGTGCAAGCCCCTTGCGGCGATTCGCCCGGCGTGGTTAGAAACGCCATGATTATTGCGTGCCCCGCGTGCAACACCCGTTATGCGGTTCCGGACACTGCCATCGGTATTGATGGCCGATCGGTGCGATGCGCCAAATGCGGGCACAGCTGGTTCCAGCATGGCCCGGACGTCGCCCGCCCACCCGAAACAGCGGCGGCAGCGCCCGTCGCAGCGCCAGCGCCGACTGCAACCCCTGCCCCGGCACCGACACCAGCCCCAGCAGCAACTCCTGCGCCTGCACCTCAGGCTGCCCCTGAAGCAGCGCCAGCGCCCAGCGCGGCCGCGCCGCCCCCGGCTCCCGCGCCTGCCGCTGCGCCCCGGGCCGCACCGAGCGATCCCGAGCCCGACCTTCCGCCGTTGCCGCGCCCCGTTCCGCCGATCAGCCGTCCGATCGTTGCCAGCTATGCCGATGATTCGCTGGCCGATCGCCCGAGCAGCTTCAACCATGAGCCGCCCTTCCGCCCGCGCCGCAACCCGGCCAAGCTGTGGATGCTGGGCGCGATCGCCTTTGCGCTGATCGCCTCGGCGACCGCGGTGGCGATCTCGGTCTTCGGCCTGCCGAGCGCGCTCACCAGCTACAGCCTGCCCTTTGCCGAGGTGGAGCCCGATCTGCAGATCGATTTCCCGCCCGCCAAGCAGGAACGGCGCACGTTGCCCAACGGCACCGAGTTCTTTTCCGCATCGGGCACCATCCGCAATCTGAGCAAGACCGCTCAGGATGTTCCGCCGATGCTGGTGGTGCTGCGCGATGCGCAGGACCGGGTGGTGTTCAACTGGATCATCAACCCGCCGGTGGAGACGCTGCAACCGGGTCAATCGGCGGATTTCCGCCAGGCGATGGTCGATGTGCCGCGTTCTGCCAGCTCGGCCGAGATCGCCTGGGCCAAGCGCCGCTGACCGCTGCCCTCGGACGGGGCACGTCCACCGGATAATGCGTGTTGCTATGCGCCAAGCGCTTTGCTAATGGCGCGGCCTGCCACGCGGGCAGGCGGGTCTCAACCACCCTCAAAACCCGCGAAATTGCTGGACTGTGCGGTCATGGCGGAATTGGTAGACGCGCAACGTTGAGGTCGTTGTGGGCGAAAGCCCGTGGAAGTTCGAGTCTTCTTGACCGCACCAGTCCCGCTGCAGCCGGATGCCGGCCTGCAATCCCGACACCTGCTGATCCTCGCTGCCGCAGGTCGCCGCTAGAGCGGATCGCCCGTGTTCAATGGCCAGTGCAACCTGGGGTCGCGGTGCTTGAGCAGCTTGGGGGCGACCCCATGGACCAGACGGAAAGTATCCGCGCACAGCCTGTCGCGGGTCTTGACCGCGAGCACGTTGATAAAGCAGCGGGCTTCGAGATAGGTGGAATCGAGATCGACGAGCTCGACATGGTCGCTGTCGAACGGCTCGCACCTCCAGATATCGCGAAGCGCGAACACGTCATAGCCTTGGTCGATCATCAGGCGGCACAGCGGCGTGTCCCTCAAACCCTGCGACCGAACGACATAGGCGCTGTGGATCTCGCAGATCAACGTGGGGGCGGTTGCGGGGGGCTGGGCGAGAAACTGATCGCTGGTCGCCCAAGGACGCTGCGTGGCACGCGCCCACGTTAACCGCAAAGAGCCGGTGCTGCGCAGGATGATCGGCCACATCAACGACCTCGTATTGACTGATGCCGAAGGCTCGATTTGCGAGCCCATGGTCGCAGCCGGCAGCCGGCCGACACTGACCGCGCAGATCCGGGCGCTGTGCGATGTCCAAAAGCCGCATTTCGGATTGATGATCACAGCCCAAGGAGACGCAATCGTCGCTGCGGCGTCCAACACCATGCTGGGAGAGCCCGATGTCCCGCTGCGGGCGGGCGAGGAGCTGACCGTCGGGTTCACCATCGATCTGCCGCTGGCGCGCGGCGACTATTTGATCGATTTCGGGCTGGCCGAGGCCGCGGGCGAAAGTCTGGACGTGCTCGAATGGCGCAGGGGCGTGAGCCACCTGGTGGTGACCAACAGCGGGAACGCTACCGGGATCGTCGATATCAGGGCGGTCTATCGGCGGAGCTGAGCCTTCCGCTCGCTCAAGCTACAGGATCGAGCGTCTCGGCGACCTCCTTGGTCTTGCGCTCGGGTAGCGCGATCATCGCGAGGATGAAAAGCGCAAAGCACAGGCAGATCGCGTTGGGAATGATCAGCGCCCATTCGCCCTTGAGCAGCCCGAAGCTGGTCCACGCGGCAAAGGCAAGGCACGTCAGCGCGAACATGCCGAGCGACAGCCCCTCGGTCGAGCGGCTGTGGATGATCTTCCACGCCTGAGGGGTAAAGCTTGCGACCGAAGCCACCGCTCCGATGGTGCCTGCAACGGTGATCCAGTCGAATGTCATACCCGCCCCTACGCGCCCGGCGCGTTCGGGTTTCGCAAATTCCTGCCGGACCAAGGATTGTCGGATTGCGCGCGTGGCATCGCGCGTGCGGGAGCCATGCCCGGGGGTGCGCGTATTCGGCTCTGGATGATGCCCGTGCGGCGTCCTCCTCCGGCGGCCAACAGGCCGGTGGTCAGCAGCGACAACAAGGCGGTGGACGAGTGGATCGAGTGGACAAGGCCGCGCGCGGAGATGCGGCGGCGGTGCTGGATGGCGGCCTGATCTATACCCAGGACGACGCGCCGGGGATCACCCGGGTGCGGCGCGGGCGGGGCTTCAGCTATCACGCGCCGGACGGCCGCCTGATCCGGGACGCCAAGACGCTGACCCGCATCCGGATGCTGGCGATTCCGCCCGCTTATCAGCAGGTGTGGATATGCCCGAAGCCTAACGGCCATATCCAGGCGACCGGGCGCGACGACCGCGGCCGCAAGCAATATCGCTATCATGCCGCGTTTCGGGCGTCGCAGGACGAGGCCAAGTTCGCGCGCCTTGCCAAGTTCGGCGCGGCGCTGCCCGAGATGCGCGAGCGCATCAGCGCCGATCTGCGTGCCCGCAGCACCTCGCGGCGCTGTGTCATCGCCACCATCGTGCATCTGCTCGATTGCACCGCGATCCGCATCGGCAATGCACCCTATGCGCAGCAGAACCGCTCTTATGGGCTGACCACGCTGCGCCAGCGGCATGTGACGCTCGAATCCTCGACCATCCGCTTCCGGTTTGCCGGCAAGGGCGGCAAGAAATGGGATGTCTCGCTGCGCGACCGGCGGGTGGCGCGGGTGCTGCGCGGGTTGCAGGAGCTGCCCGGCCAGCAGCTGTTCGGCTATCTCGATGGCGAGGATGTCCGCGCGGTGACATCGGACGATATCAACGCCTATCTGCGCGAGATCGGCGGGGAGGATTTTTCGGCCAAGGATTTCCGAACCTGGTGCGGCACCGTGACCGCCACTACCATGCTCGCAGAACTCCACCAGCAGGAGGAGCCGCCTGCGGCCGCCGCCGCGATCAAGCAGGCGGTGCTCGCAGCGTCGCAGGCGCTGCAGAACACGCCCACCATCTGCCGCAAGTCCTATATCCATCCTGCCGTGCTCGAGGCGTACGATACCGACCTGGCACGCTTTGCCGGCATGGCCATAGACGATGCCGAAAACGAGGTGTTGGCGCTGCTGCTGGCGGCAGAAACCCGCGGAAAACGGGGAACCAACCGGCAGTCGAAGCGTGGTTAGGCGACACCCCCTATCAGCGGACCATAGCCATCGGGAGCCCCGGACGCGTGCACAACAGCCCTGCGCAGACCATCACCATCGATCCTGTATTCCGCGCCGAACAGCGCAGCGCGCTGCTGGTCGACTTCGACGGAACGCTGGTCGATATCCGCAGCACGCCCGATGCGGTCGAGGTCAGCCGCGCGGTGATCGATGCCATCGCCAGGGCCTCGCGGCGCCTCGGCGGGCGGGTCGCGATCGTCAGCGGCCGCTCGATCGCGCAGCTCGAGGCGCTGTGGCCCGGCGCGATGCCCGAGATGGTGATGGCGGGTAGCCACGGACAGGAGCTCAAGGTCGAAGGCGCAGTACAGGGCCCGGTGCACACCGATCTGTTCGCGCAGATGGCCGAGGCCGCCAGCCGCCATTTCGGAAACGGCGCCGGGGTCGTGATCGAGGAAAAAACCTTCGGACTTGGCGTGCATTACCGCCAGAATCCGGCGCAGCGCGATGCGGTGCAGGCCTGGGTCACGGATCGGGCGCGCGAGCAAGGGCTGTTCATCCAGCAGGGCGACATGGTGTTCGAACTGCGACCGCGCGGCGCCGACAAGGGCGATGCGGTGCGCGCGATCATGGCGCTGGACCGGTTCAGCGGAAGCCGCCCCGTCTATATCGGCGATGATCTGACCGACATTCCCGCGTTCCAGGCGGTGCAGGCGCTTGGCGGCCATGCGATCAGCGTGGGCGAGCGCACTGCCGCGCATTCCGACGAGCAGGTCGGCGATGTTGGTGCGGTGCTGCGGCGCATCGGGGAGATGGCGGCATGAGCACTGCCCCCGACACTGCAGACGTCAAGAGCGACGCGATGAACCTGTGGCCGATCGGCAATTGCGAGATCGCAGCCCTGATCGATTCCAAGGCGTCGATCCGCTGGGGGTGCCTGCCGCGCTTCGATGGCGATCCGGTGTTCTGCTCGCTGCTCGAGCCCGAAAAGGACCACGGCTTTTGGGACGTGCTGCTCGAAGGCTGCACCCGGATCGAACAGCATTATGTGCGCAACACGCCGGTGTTGGTCACGCGGATGAGCGCGGATTGCGGCAATGTCATCGAGATCGTCGATTTCATGCCGCGCTACCAGCGCCATGGCCGGATGTTCCGCCCGGTGGCGATCGCGCGGATCATCCGCGTGATCAGCGGATCGCCGCGGATCGCGGTGCGGCTGCGTCCGGCGCACAGCTGGGGCGCCCAGACACCCGCGCAGACATCGGGGTCCAATCACATACGTTATATCCTCGATGACCATACCCAGCGACTGACCTGCAACGCCCCTTTGGGCTGGATCAGGAACGAGACGATGTTCCGGGTGGAAAGCGACCTGTATTTCTATTTCGGCCCTGATGAAGGGTTCGATGCCGATCTGCCCGCGACGCTTGAGGCGATGCTGGAGCAGACGGTGTCGACATGGCAGCACTGGGTGCGCGGGCTGCATCTGCCGCTGGAATGGCAGGATGCCGTGATACGCGCCGCGATCACGCTCAAATTGTGCCAGTATGAACAGACCGGCGCGATCGTCGCGGCGCTGACCACGTCGCTTCCCGAGCACGCCGATTCGGGGCGCAACTGGGACTATCGCTTCTGCTGGATTCGCGATGCGTACTTCACCGTCCAAGCCCTGAACCGGCTGGGCGCGCTAGATGTGCTCGAATCCTATCTGCATTATCTGCGCAACATCGTCGATGCGGCGCGCGGCGGGCATATCCAGCCGCTCTACGGCATCGGTGGAGAGGCGCAGATCGAGGAACACATCATGCCCGCGCTGAAAGGCTATAAGGGGATGGGGCCGGTGCGCAGCGGCAACCAGGCCTATGAGCAGATCCAGCACGATGCCTATGGCCAGATCATCCTGTCGAGCGTGCAGGCGTTCTTCGACCAAAGACTGCTGCGCCGCGCGACGGTGCAGGATTTCGAGGCGCTCGAGGCGGTGGGCCACCGCGCCTTCGATGTCTTCGACACCCCCGATGCAGGCCTGTGGGAGCTGCGCACCCGCAGCCACATCCATACCTATTCGGTGGCGATGTGCTGGGCGGCGTGCGACCGGCTGGCCAATGCCGCCAACGCCATCGGCCGCAGCGAGGCATCCAAATTCTGGCAGGACCGCGCCGACCATATCCGCCAGCATATCGACGATCACGCCTGGAGCGAGGAGGGTGACCATTATTCGGCGGTGTTCGGCGAACGCACGCTCGACGCCAGCCTGCTGCAGTTGCTCGACCTCAAGTTCGTCCAGGCCGACGACCCGCGCTTCATCACCACGCTGGCGGCGATCGAGGCAGGGCTGCGGCGCGGCAGCCATATGCTGCGCTATGCCGAGGAAGACGATTTCGGCATGCCCGAAACCGCGTTCAACGTGTGCACCTTCTGGCTGATCGAGGCGCTGCACGCCACCGGACGCGACGCCGATGCGCGCGTGCTGTTCGAGGAGATGCTCAGCCGCCGCACGCCTGCAGGGCTGTTGTCCGAAGACATCGACCCGCGCACCGGCGCCCTGTGGGGCAATTACCCGCAAACCTATTCGCTGGTTGGGCTGATCCAGTGCGCAGGCATGCTCTCACGGCCCTGGAGCGATGCACGATGAGCCGACTGATTGCCATTTCCAACCGGGTGCAGGCAGCCCAGGCCGGAGAGAATTCGAACCGGGGTGGTCTGGCAGTCGCGCTTTCGGCAGCATTGCGGGCGAGCAACGGCATCTGGTTCGGCTGGTCGGGCGAGCAGACCGACGAGTTTTCCGGCCAGATCAGCTTTCGCCGGCAGGATGGCGTCGCGACAGCGACGATCGATCTGGAAGCGCAGGATATCGAGGAATATTACAACGGCTTTGCCAACCGCACGCTGTGGCCGCTGTTCCACTATCGGCTCGACCTCACCGAGATCGCGCGCGACTTTGCCGGGGGCTATGCCCGGGTCAATGCGCGCTTTGCCGATACCGTCGCTCCGCTGATCGAGCCCGACGACATGATCTGGGTTCACGATTATCACCTGATCCCGCTGGGCAAGGGCCTGCGCGACCGCGGGTTCGAGAACCGGCTCGGTTTCTTCCTCCACACCCCCTGGCCGCCCGCCAGCCTGATGGTGTCGCTTCCCAACCATCGCGAGCTGGTCGCCAGCCTGCTCAGCCACGATGTCATCGGCTTTCACACCGACGAGTGGCGCGCCTCGTTCATCGACTATATCGTCACCCATCTCGACGCGCGGATCGAAGGCGAATTCGCGCATCATGACGGCCGGGTAACGCGGTTATTGGTGTGCCCGATCGGTCTGGACACCACCGAATTCACCAGCGCGCTGGGCACCGCCGCTGCGCTGAGCGCCGAAGAGCGGCTGATCACCAGCGCGGTGGGGCGCCAGGTCATCGTCGGGGTCGACCGGCTCGATTATTCCAAGGGGCTGCAGGAGCGGTTCCTTGCCTATGAGCAATTGCTCAATGTCCGTCCCGATCTGCGCGAAAAGGTGTTCATGCTGCAGATCGCGCCGCCCTCGCGGGGCGACGTCGCGAGCTATCAGCAGATCCGCGCCGATCTCAACAGCCTGTCGGGCGGGATCAACGGCGAGTTCGCCTCGATCGACTGGGTGCCGGTGCGCTATGTCAACAAGGGCTATGCGCGCGAGGAGCTGTTCGGCATCTACCGTGCCTCGCGGGTCGGGCTGGTCACCCCCTTGCGCGACGGGATGAACCTGGTCGCCAAGGAATATGTCGCGGCGCAGGACCCCGAGGACCCGGGCGTGCTCGTGCTGTCGCGCTTCGCCGGCGCCTCGGTACAGCTCGATGCAGCGCTGATCATCAACCCGCACAGCAGCGAGGACATGGCCGATGCCATTTCGCGCGCGCTCGTGATGCCGCTCGAGGAGCGCAAGGAGCGGCACGCAGCCATGCTCACATCGGTGGTGAAGGAGGACGTACGCTGGTGGAGCGCCAAGTTCATCGCCGCG
Source organism: Blastomonas fulva (assembly GCF_003431825.1). Lineage (GTDB taxonomy): Bacteria > Pseudomonadota > Alphaproteobacteria > Sphingomonadales > Sphingomonadaceae > Blastomonas > Blastomonas fulva. The sequence goes on from NZ_CP020083.1 coordinate 1,347,845, forward strand.
CTGGCGGAGCCCGAGCCGCAGGAAGATCGCCCCAAGCTGGCGCTGGCCTCGAGCAAGCCTTGATGCAGAACCAGCGGGTCAGCGCGCCCGTTCGCTGAGCTGGCGTTCCCAGGCGAGGGCATGCGACACGATGGTGTCGAGATCATCGTGCTGCGGGGTCCAGCCGAAGCGTGCGCGGATTGCGCGGTTGTCGGCGGTGAGCGAGGCGGGGTCGCCCGCGCGGCGGCCCTGCAGCACGCGCTCGATCTGGCGGTTGGTCACCCGGTCGACCGCATCGAGAACCTCGAGCACAGAATAGCCATGGCCATAGCCGCAGTTGAGCATGTGCGAGCGCGCAGGCTCCTCGATCAGCGCCTCGAGCGCAAGCACATGTGCATGCGCCAGATCGCTGACATGGATATAGTCGCGCACCCCGGTACCGTCGGGGGTATCGAAATCGGTGCCGAACACGCCGACATTGTCGCGCTTGCCCAGCGCAGCTTCGACCGCGACCTTGATCAGGTGGGTCGCGCCTGCGGTCGACTGGCCGGTGCGCGCCTGCGGATCGGCGCCCGCGACGTTGAAATAGCGCAATGCGCAGTAGTTGAAATCGTGCGCCGCCGCGCAATCGCGCAGCATCCACTCGGTCATCAGCTTGGATGTGCCATAGGGATTGATCGGCACTTGCGGATCGGTCTCGGCGATCGGGCCGTCGCTGTCGGGCGTGCCATAGGTCGCCGCGGTGGACGAGAAGATGAAGTGCCGTACCCCGCCGGTGATCGCCGATTCGATCAGCGCGCGGCTCTTTACGGTGTTGTTGCTGTAATATTTGAGCGGATCGCTGACCGATTCGGGCACCACCACCGATCCTGCAAAATGCAGGATCGCGCCCACCTTCTGCTCGGCGATGATCTTTGCCAGCAGCCCGCCATCGGCGATGTCGCCTTGGAAGAACGCGACACCTTCGGGCACCGCCCAGCGGAATCCGGTAACCAGATTGTCGATCACCGCGACCTTCCAGCCTGCGTCCAGAAGCGCGAGCACGGCATGGCTGCCTATATAGCCCGCGCCGCCGGTGACGAGGATGGTGTGCTGGCCCTTGAAGCTGTCGATCGCGCTCATCGGCATGCTCCTCAGTGTCCGGCCTGCTCGCCCCGCTCCAGGCCGGAGGCGGCAAGCTGTTCGTCGATCTGCGCCATCAGCCGCTCGAGCCCGGCCTCGTCGCGCGCTTCGGCACGAGCGACCAGAACGTCCTGCGTGTTCGATGCGCGCAGCAGCCACCAGCCGTCTGCAGTGTTGACGCGGGCGCCATCGGTGGCGTTGACTGTCGCGCCGCTCGCCGAAAGCCGTTCGAGCACCTCGTCGATCACCGCGAACTTGCGGCTCTCGTCGACCTGGAAGCGCATTTCAGGCGTGTTGATCATCGGCGCCATGTCACCCCGCATCTCGGTTACCGACTTGCCCAGTACGGTCTGCGCCTCGATCAGCCGGACCGCGGCATAAAGCGCGTCGTCATAGCCATAATAACGGTGCTTGAAGAACACATGGCCGCTCATCTCGCCCGCCAGCGGACAGCCGGTTTCCTTCATCTTGGACTTGATCAGGCTGTGCCCCGTCTTCCACATCAAAGGCACGCCGGCCAGCTCGCTCACCCGGTCGAACAGCGCCTGGCTGGCCTTCACATCGGCGATGATCGTGGCGCCGGGAAGGTCTTTCAGCACCACTTCGGCGTAGATGCTCAGGAGCTGATCGCCCCAGATCACGCGGCCTTGGCCGTCGATCGCGCCGATCCGGTCGCCATCGCCGTCGAAAGCCACTCCGAAATCGAGGTTCTTTTCCGCGACAAGCGCCTTCAGGTCAGCGAGATTCTTCTCTTCTGTGGGGTCAGGATGATGATTGGGAAAATTGCCATCTACTTGCGTGAACAGCGTGAAGTGTTCGCCCGGAAGCCGGCTGACCAATCTTTCGACCGCAGGGCCAGCCGCGCCGTTGCCGCAGTCCCAGCCAACCCGCGCCGCAGCGCCGCCGAAATCCTCGACCAGCCGGTCGACATAGCGGTCGAGAATGTCGATCTGCCGCGAGGTGCCCGTGCCCGCGTCCCAGTCGCCCGATGCCGCCATCTCACCCAGCTTGCGGATATCCGCGCCGAAGAACGGACGGCCCTGAAAGACCATCTTGAAGCCGTTGTAATTGGCGGGGTTATGGCTGCCGGTTATCTGAATGCCGCCATCCGCTTCTTCTAGCACCGCTTCGGCATAATACAGCATCGGGGTGGGGCCCATGCCGACGCTGATCGCGTCGATGCCGCTGTCGTTGAGGCCGCGGATCAGCGCGGCTTCGAGCATCGGCGAGCTCACCCGGCCGTCATAGCCGACGACGACGCAACTGCCGCCGGCGCGCGCAATCAGCGTCGCAAAGCCGCGGCCGATGGCATAGGCGTCCGCATCGCTCAAAGTCTCGTCGATGATCCCCCGGATATCGTATTCGCGCAAGGTGGTGGGATCGAACTGATGGGTCATGGGAAAAGGTCTTCCGGAAATGTCAGGCGTGTAGCCATAGGACGTCTTGGGGTGCGAACCGTTGCTGCGGCACTACTGACAAATTGACGTGAACTCAATTGGCTTGGTGGCGCTCGGGTGCCGCGAACCACCGGCTTATGGCCTGGGCGATGCGGGCGGAACTGTGGCCATCGCCAAACGGATTGTGCGCCTGCGCCATGGCGGCATAGGCGGCCGGGTCGTCGAGCAATTGCGTGGCCTGCGCAACGATGGTCGCGCGATCGGTGCCGACCAGTCTTGCGGTTCCCGCCGCCACGCCCTCGGGTCGCTCGGTGGTGTCGCGCATCACCAGCACCGGCTTGCCCAGAGCGGGCGCCTCTTCCTGCACCCCGCCGCTGTCGGTCAGCATCAGCTCGGCGATCTGCAGCAGCCGGGTGAAGTTGAGATAGTCGAGCGGCTCGAGCAAGGCGACATTGTCCAGCCCGCCCAGGATCGGCAGCATCGCCGCGCGCACCTGCGGGTTCAAATGCACCGGGAAGATGATCGCGACATCGTCGCGCGCGGCCAGATCGCGGATGGCATGCGCGATGTCATCCATCCCGCTGCCGAAATTCTCGCGCCGGTGGGTGGTCACGCCGATGATGCGCTTGCCCGCAAACCGCGCCTCAACCGGCGCGATCACCGATGCCTGTGCGGGATCGTCGGCCAGCTTCGCGGTGACCCAGTGCAGCGCATCGATCACGGTGTTGCCGGTGACGAGGATCTTGTGGTCGGGCACCGCCTCGCGGCGTAGGGCGTTGGCGGCGGTCTCGGTCGGGGCGAAGTGCAGATCGGCAAAGCCGCCGATGATCTTGCGGTTCACCTCTTCGGGCCAGGGGTGATAGATGTTGCCCGAGCGCAGACCCGCCTCGACATGCGCGACAGGGAGCTTGCGGTAATAAGCGGCGAGCGCGCCGCACATCGCGGTCGCGGTGTCGCCCTGGACGATCACCATGTCGGGCTTTTCCGCGTCGAGCACCGCGCCGATGCCGGTGAGCAGCCGCGCGCTGATCTCGTCGAGGCTCTGCCCCGGCTGCATCAAGGCCAGGTCATGATCGGGCACAAGCCCGGCGATTTCGAGCACCTGGTCGAGCATCTCGCGGTGCTGGCCGGTGACCAGCACGACCGGCTCGAGCCCGTCAGCCTCGTTCAGCGCCGCGATCACCGGGAACAGCTTGATCGCTTCGGGACGGGTGCCGAAGATCACCATGATGCGTCGCGACCCGGTCTTGCCTTCTGTCATCTGCATTGCCCCCCGTTGACCCGCAGCTCAGCGGCCGACACTGACATAGGTGAAGCCCGCCGCCTTCATCTGCTCGGGCTTGTAGATGTTGCGCAGGTCGACCAGCGTGGTGCCGCGCATCGTGCGGAGCACGCGCGGCAGATCGAGCGCGCGGAACACGTCCCATTCGGTGACGATCACCGCGCAATCGGCCTGGTCGAGCGCCTGATAGGTGCCCGCCGCCATCGTCACCCCCGGCATCAGCGCGGTGGCTGCCTCCATGCCCTCGGGGTCATAGGCGACAACCTCGGCACCGGCGTCGATCAGCCCCTGCGCGATCACGATCGCGGGCGCATCGCGCATGTCGTCGGTGTTGGGCTTGAAGGTGAGGCCGAGCAGAGCGATGCGCTTGCCTTCGACATCGCCGCCCATCGCCGCGATCACCTTGCGCGCCATCGCGCGCTTGCGCAGGTCGTTGACCCGCACCACCGCCTCGACGATCTGCAGCGGTGCCTCATGGTCCTGCGCGGTCTTCATCAGCGCAAGCGTATCCTTGGGGAAGCAGCTGCCGCCATAGCCCGGCCCTGCGTGCAGGAACTTCGACCCGATCCGGCCATCGAGCCCGATCCCGCGCGAGACGTCCTGTACATTGGCGCCCACCTTCTCGCAAAGATCGGCCATCTCGTTGATGAAGGTGATCTTGGTCGCAAGAAACGCGTTGGCGGCGTATTTGATCACTTCCGACGTGCGCCGCGAGACGAACAGCAAGGGCGATTCGTTGAGGAACAGAGGCTGGTAGATCTCGCGCATGTATTCGCGGGCCCATTCGACCTCGGTGCCCACCACGATGCGGTCGGGGCGCTTGAAATCGCCGATCGCAGCGCCCTCGCGCAGGAATTCGGGGTTGGAAACCACCTCGAAATCGGCATCGGGTGCGGTGTGGCGGATGATCTTCTCGACCTCGTCGCCGGTGCCCACCGGGACGGTCGACTTGGTGACGATGACGCAGCGTTTGCGGATCGATTCGGCGATCTCGCGCGCGGCATCGCGGACATAGCTCAGGTCCGCAAAGCCATCGCCGCGGCGCGAGGGCGTGCCCACCGCGATGAACACCGCATCGGCATCGGCGACGCTTGTCGGCAGATCGGTCGAGAACGACAGGTTGCCGGCGCGGACGTTCTTGTTGACCAGCCCTTCCAGCCCCGGCTCGTAGATCGGCATGACTCCGGCGAGCAGCGACTCGATCTTGGCGGGATCCTTGTCGACGCAGACCACATCATGGCCGAAATCGGCAAAGCATGCCCCCGATACCAGGCCGACATAGCCCGAACCAATCATTGCAATCTTCATGTCAGGATAAGCTCCAGAGCGTCTTTGCCCCGTCTAGTTGCCGCCAGTGAGGGCGTCAAATGTTCAACTGGCGGGCGATTGACCGCGCCTGATAGCGGCAGAATGTTGCAATGATCTGAACGGCGCGGCTGTGTATGCCAGGGGGTCAGAGCGGCTTTTCGTAGATCACATATTCGCGGTTCACCTTGCTGTCGATCGCATCGGCAATCGCGACCATGCCCTGGTTGTCCTCCAGCACCCAGCCAAGCTCGCCGCGTACCGCGCCATATCTGCCCACCGCCTCGATGCGGATCGTCTCGATCATCATGAACGCCATCTGCGCCGCGAGCCGCGAATTCTGCAGCTCGGTGCGCACCCCCATCAGCGGCACGCGCACGCTGGGCGAGCGGCAATCGCGCAGCCACCACAGCAATTTGGCCCAGCCGAACGGCAGCAGCGAACCCTTGAGCGGCGCGGTGACCGCGTTGATATCGGGCAGCGTCATCAGGAACGCGACCGGGCGCCCGTCATATTCGGCGATCATGATCAGGTCCTCGCGCACCAGCGGGCGCAGTTTCTTGCCGATATAGGCGATCTCCGCATCGGTGATCGGCACGAACCCCCAGTTGTTGCCCCATGCCTCGTTGAGGATCTCCAGGATGATCGCCGCCTCCTCGTCGAACCTGCTCTTGTCGACCTTGCGGATGTGGATGCGATCGTTGCGGTGGCCCGATGCGACGATCCGCTGGATCAATGGCGAAAACCCGCCGACGATCGGCAACTCATAGGTCAGCAGCTTCTTCGCGGGGGCATAGCCCATCGCCTCGATCCAACCGCGATAGGCGCGGTTGTGGTGTCCCATCATCACCATCGGCGGTGTCTCGAAGCCGGCGGTCAGCAGTCCGGGCTCGTCCCAGATCGACAGGCTGAGCGGTCCGAGCGCGCGGGTCATCCCCTGGTCGCGCAGCCACGCCTCCGCCGCTGTCAGCAGCGCGCGCGCGACCTGTTCGTCGGCGGCCTCGAACATCCCGAAATTGCCCGTGCCCGGCCCCATGCCCTGGCTGACCGGCTGAGCGAGCGCGAGATGATCGATATGCGCCGAGATCCGCCCCACCACCTTGCCGCCGCGCAGCGCGATCATCGGCTGGACGGTGGCGTGGCCATAGAACGGGTTCTTGGCCGGATCGAACATCTCGCGCATTTCGGTGCGCAGCGGCGGCACCCAGGCCGGGTCCGACGCGTTCAGCGTATAGGCAATTTCGATGAATGCCTTGAGCCCCGCCTTGTCATTCACCGGGCTGACCCTTATTTCACCTGGGTTCGTCAACGCCGTTTCCTTGTCCGGGCCGCGACCTCATCGGGGTCCGGCCATGTGCGAAGCGTTCTTTGTCGCCCGGCCATGATCTGTGTCAAGGACATGCGGGCCAGATGTTGCCATGTTGCTGCCATCTTGGTCTGGCTTAAGCAGGCACTCACAAGCAGGATTTTTATGGCAAGCAGCTTTCCATTGACCGGCCCTGACGCCTCTGCATCGCAGGGTACGACCAGCGCGCGGGTCGTCGGCCAGGTGCCCGACGACATGGCGATGATCCGCGCGGCGGCGAGCCTGACGCGCGATCTCAACGCCGCGCGTCCGGCGATCTACTGGACCGATCTGCTGGCCTCGGTCGCGATCGGCTATGGCGGCCTGGCAGGCGCGATCCTGGCGGATTCGACCGCGCTCGCGGTGCTGTGCGGGCTGGTCGCGGTGCTGGCGCTGTACCGCGCGGGCAGCTTCATCCACGAACTCACCCATTTGCGGCCCGATGCGGTGCCCGGCTTCAATGCCGGGTGGAATGCGCTTGTCGGCATTCCGCTGCTGATCCCCAGCTTCATGTACGAAGGCGTGCACAACCTGCACCACCAGCGCCTGCGCTATGGCACCGCCAAGGATCCCGAATATCTGCCGCTCGCGCTGATGAAGCCGTGGACGGTGCCGCTGTTCGTCGCGGTGGCCGCGCTCGGTCCTGTCGGGCTGATCATCCGCTATGGCGTGCTTTCGCCATTGTCCGCGCTGATCCCGCCGCTGCGCCGCATCGTCGTCGAGCGCTATTCGGGGCTGGTGATCAACCCGGCATTCCGCCGCGTGATGCCGGAAGGTCCTGCCCGCCGCCAGTGGTTGGTGCTCGAGACGCTTGCCAGCGTCTGGGCGATGAGCCTGATCGCGCTGGTCGCGACCGGGACGATCCCGTTGCGCGTCTTTCTGATCGGCCTGGCCATCGCATCGGGCACGATGGTGCTCAACCAGGTCCGGACCCTGGTCGCGCATCTGTGGGAGAACGAGGAGCAGGTGATGAGCGTCACCGCGCAGTATCTCGACAGCGTCAACGTGCCCCCGCCCGGCCTGCTGCCCGAACTGTGGGCCCCTGTCGGCCTGCGCTATCATGCGCTGCACCATCTGCTGCCCGGCGTGCCCTATCACGCATTGCCCGAGGCGCACCGCCGCCTGTCGCGCGAACTGACCGGCGCCTCGACCTATGCGCTGGCGAATTATCGCAGCCTGTCAGGCCTGGTCGGTCGTCTGGTCCGCAGCACCTTCCGCACCACCGCGCGGCGCTAGTTTCGACCGTCATCCCCGCGCACGCGGGGGCTGCGGTCAGCTTTCAGCCGGGCTCGAGGCCGAGCCCGAACCCACGCCCCGCTTGCGCGGCTTGCGCTGGCGATCGACCATTTCGGGTTCGACCGGATCGCCCAGCACCGCGAGGCCCTGGCCCAGGGCCACGCGCTCGTCGAACACGAAGCAGCCGCCGGAAAACAGCGACTCCTCGGCGGGCACCTCCTCAAGATATTTGAGGATGCCGCCCTTGAGATGATAGACCTCGTCGAACCCTTTTGCGCGAACATAGGCGGTGGCCTTCTCGCAGCGGATGCCGCCGGTGCAGAACATCGCGATCTTCTTGCCCGACGCCTGCAGGGCGGCGGCCTGATCGTCAAACCAGGCGGGGAACTCGCTGAACCGCTCGGTCCCCGGATCGATCGCATGGACAAAGCTGCCCTGTTCGACCTCGAAGCTGTTGCGGGTATCGATCACCACCGTATCGGGATCGCTGATCAGCGCGTTCCAGTCGGCAGGGTCGATATAGGCTCCCTGGCCGTGCACCGGATCGATGTCGGGCACGCCCATAGTGACGATCTCGCGCTTCAGCCGCACCTTCATCCGGCGGAAGGGGGCAGAGAGCGCGCCCGAATACTTGACCTCGACATCGGCAAAGCCGGGCAGGCTGCGGATATGGTCGATCGCCGCGGCAACGCCCTGTGCCGATCCCGCGATCGTGCCGTTCACCCCTTCGCGCGCGAGCAGCAGCGTGCCGCACAGGCCATGCTGCGCGCACAGCGCCTCGACCGGGGGCCGGACGGCGGCGGGGTCCTCGATCCGCGCGAAATGATAGAGCGCGGCAACGGTGATCGGATAGTCGTCTGATTGGGTCATGCCCCGCCCATAAGCCACACTGCTGCCCGATGCCAATGCTCAGGCTTGCATGGGGGTGCGGACTGCGGCATGGCAGCGTCCATGGTTCCCCTTTCGTTCGCCGGACAGCAATTTGCGATCGTCGACCGCGCAGGCCTGTACTGGCCCGCGCAGTCCGCGCTGTTCGTCGCCGACCTGCATTTCGAAAAGGCGAGCTGGTATGCGGCATCGGGGCAGATGCTGCCGCCCTATGACAGCGCCGCGACGCTTGACCGGCTGGAAGCCGCGATCGCTGCGTGCGGCGCGACGAGCCTGTGGTGCCTGGGCGACAACTTCCACGACAGCCGCGGCGCGCAGCGGCTGGATGTCCGGCTGGCAGAGCGGCTCGAGAGCCTGTCGCGCCGCATTGCGCTCCACTGGATCACCGGCAACCACGACAGCGCGCTGGATGCGGGCTTTGGCGGGCAGGTGGTGGACGAGGCGGTGCTGGGCGGCCTCGCGTTGCGGCACCGCGCCGAATCAAGCCGCAGCGTGCCCGAGCTTTCGGGGCATTTTCACCCGCGCCTGAGGGTGCGGCTGCGCGGCCGGATGGTGTCGCGGCCGTGCTTCGTGCGCTGCGCGGAGCGCTTGATCCTGCCCGCCTTCGGATCGCTGACGGGGGGAATGGATGCGGGCGATCCGGCCATATTGGGGGTGATGGGCGAGGCCCCCCAGGCGGTTGTCGCTACGGAAAGCAAGGCCCTGGCGTTTTATCTTCAAAAAACCGCAGATTTGCGCGCCTGACGCAGGCTGTGCGCGTGTGTTGCGTTTTTGCGACAATCGGCTGCATTTTTGCGGGAGACCCGCGCAAATGCTGGATTTGAGGCCGATTTGGTCTACCGTGAGCGTCAAGGCGGCAAAATAGCCGTCACGCTGAACCAAATCAGGAGAGAGATATGCCCAAGCGTTTCGGCACCACCAGCCGTGTGTCCCTCATGCTTTCCGCCGGCCTTGTCGCCATGGCCAGCCCGGCCCTCGCTCAGGAAGCCGCAGGCGAAGACGGCATCAACGACAGCAACACCATCGTCGTCGTCGCCCAGGGTCGCGAGCAGCTGCTCTCCGATGTTCCGGTCGCGGTGTCGGCGGTCAATGCCGAAACGCTCGAAAACACCGGCGCCAACGATATCCGCCAGCTCAACCAGGTCGTCCCCTCGCTGCTCGTGTCCTCGACCGGCAACGAAGCGAACGGATCGGCGCGTATCCGCGGTATTGGTACCGTCGGCGACAACCCGGGCCTCGAAAGCTCGGTCGCGGTGTTCATCGACGGCGTCTACCGTTCGCGTTCGGGCATCGGCCTCAACGAACTGGGCGAGATCGAGCGGGTCGAGGTCCTGCGCGGACCACAGGGCACGCTGTTCGGCCGCAACGCATCTGCCGGTATCATCTCGATCTATTCCAAGAAGCCCGAATTCGAATTCGGCGGCTTTGGCGAGGCGACCTACGGCAATTTCGACAACATCCGTCTGCAGGCGGGCCTCACCGGCCCGATCACGCAGGACCTGGCCGCCCGCATCGACGGTGTCTTCGAAAAGCGCGACGGCTTTCTGCAGGACGTCACCAACAACATCGATCTGAACAACCGCAACCGCTATTTCGTCAAGGGACAGCTGCTGTGGGAGCCCACCGACGAGGTGTCGTTCCGGCTGATCATGGATTATACCAACCGTGACGAACGCTGCTGCGGCGCGGTCTATCTCGGCCGGGACTTCAACCCGCTGATCGGTGACCTCAACAACCCGTCGGCGCCGCTGACGCCGCTCCAGGCCAATGGCAACAACATCATCAACGTGCTGCGCGATCTGGGCCAGCCGCTCAACTCGTTCAACAACCCCTTCAGCCGCCAGACCAACGTCACCCGCGGTCGCAACTACAACGGCAGCACCAAGGACGGCGGTATCTCGCTCGAGGTCAACTGGGACATGGGGGGCGCATCGCTGACCTCGATCACCGGTTACCGCGAGTACAAGAACAGCCAGGCCGGCGACATCGACTACAGCGCGGTCGACATCCTGTATCGTTCCGATGACGAGGACGCGCAGTTCCGCCAGTTCAAGACCTTCACCCAGGAACTGCGGCTGCAGGGCGAGGCGTTCGATGGCAAGCTCGACTGGCTGGTCGGCGCCTATTATGCCGACGAAGACCTGACCGTCCGCGACAATCTGCGCTTCGGCAACCAGTACGGCCGCTTCGCGAGCTGCCGCCTGATCTCGGGTGGCGGTCTGGCAGGCCTGTACTCGCCGAACTCGCCCGGTTGCGTCGGTGCCCGCCCCGCGCTGTTCGGCGCGGCCTCGCCGATCATCTTCGGAGCGCTCGACCGGCTCGACAGCATCAACGATCGCGGTTCGATCAGCGATCGCTATTTCCAGAACAGCCGCAACTATGCGTTCTTCACCCACAACATCGTGCACATCACCGACCGGCTCGATCTGACGCTGGGCCTGCGCTACACCAACGAGCGCAAGCGCTTCAACGCGACCTTCAGCAACGACAACACCGCGTGCGTCCAGAACCAGGCCGCACTGACCGGCTTCCTCACCAACCCGGCGCTCGCTGCGGTGGCAGGCGGCATCATCGGCCTGTCGTGCCAGGGCAACTCGACTGCGGAACTCAACGGCGTGTCGATCAACGATCGTCGCAGCGAGAACGAGTTCACCGGCACCGCGGTGCTGTCGTGGAAGGTCACCGACGATCTGCTGCTCTATGGCAGCGCCTCGCGCGGCTACAAGGCTGGCGGCTTCAACCTCGACCGCTCGGCGCTCAAAGGCCCGATCGTCGCGCCGCTGGGCCAGGTTCCCACCACCACCTTTGCCTCGGTCGGCGGTGCGCAGGCGCTGGTGCGCAACCTGCAGTTCGACCAGGAAATCGTCGATGCCTTCGAACTGGGCATGAAGTACTCGAGCGGTCCGCTGACCGTGAACCTGGCACTGTTCCGCCAGCAGTTCGAGAACTTCCAGCTCAATACGTTCAATGGCACCGTGTTCCTGGTGCAGACCGTCAATGGCTGCTCGGCCAACCTCAATGGTGCGGATCGTGACCAGAACCTGTCGCCCCAAGGCGCGAACTTCAACGTAAACGCCGCGACCACCGGCGCGTGCGCACCCGGCGACACGACCTATGGCGTGGTCGCACAGGGCGTCGAACTCGAAGCCTCGATCAACCCGGCGCGCAACTTCACCGTCAATGGCGGCGTGACCTATGCCCAGACCAAGTATCGCAACAACCTGGTCGGCAACAAGACCGGTGCTGCGCTGGATCCGGCGCTCCGCCTGCTGCCCGGCGACAACCTGTCGAACGCGCCCGAGCTGACGCTGACCGGTTCGATGGCCTGGACCCCGGATATCGGCGACAGCGGCCTGTCGGGCCTGGTCTATGTCGACACCCGCGTCACCGAGGGCTTCAACACCGGATCGGATCTGTTCCCGCAGAAGGAACAGCCCAGCTTCGTGGTGGTCAACGCCCGTGTCGGCCTGCGCGGACCCGATCAGAAATGGGCGCTCGAACTGTGGGCACAGAACCTGTTCAACGAAGACTTCACCCAGGTCGCGTTCAACAGCCCGTTCCAGGCTGGCGGTACCGCGGCACCGTTCGTCGATCCGCAGTTCCCCGGTGGTCGCCAGATCTTCTCGGCGTTCCTTGCCGAGCCTCGCACCTATGGCGTCACGCTGCGCACGCGCTTCTGACAACAGCCTCGATCTGACAAAAGGCCCCGTCTGCACGCGCAGGCGGGGCCTTTTGTCATTCTCGCCTAACGTGCCGCCTCGCCCCGGCCGTGGCGCGCCAGCGTGACCACCAGCACGGCCACCGCGCCCGCCATCAGACCGGCGGCAAGCACGAAGGGCGCACCGGGAAACAGCAATCCGCGATCATCGGCATAAACGGCGAACACCCCGGTCATCATCGGCGGGCCGATGATCGCGGTGAGGCTGATCACGCTGGCGATCGCGCCCTGCAATTCGCCCTGAGCATCCTCGGCCACGCGCGGGCTCATCAGCTGCTGCATGGCGGGAAAGCACATGCCCGGAACGCAACCGATGACCATGCCCAGGATGACCACCGGCGTGCTGGGCGCAAAGGCCAGGATGAGGAACGAGGGCACCGCAAAGCTGAGGCTCACCGTGGCGGTCCGCACCGGGCCGAAGCGGGCGATCATCCGGCCCGAGAGCACGCCCTGGGTGAGCACCAGCAATGTTCCGAACAGCGCCACGGTCATCCCCGTGATCGCGGGCGTCCAGCCGAACTTGAGCGTGCCGTAATATGCCCAGACCGACAGCTGCGACTGGCTGGCTAGCTGCATCAGGAAAATCGCGCCGAGGCATCCGATGACGAGCGGGATCCGCGCCATGCGCACCAGCGTGCCGAACGGGTTGGAACGGAAAGGATCGAACCGCCGGCGCTGCGCGGGATCGAGTGTCTCCTCGAAGCGCAACAGCCCGAACACCACCCCGATCAGGCAAAGTACAGCCGCCGCGATGAACGGCAGCCGGTCGCCGAACTGGCCGATCAGCCCGCCTATCGCCGGGCCCAGCACGAAGCCGGCAGCGCCTGCGCCCCCCAGCATCCCGAAGGCGGCGCCGCGGCGTTCGGGCGCGATGCTGTCGGCAATGCAGCTGTTGGCGGCGGCATAGCTTGCCCCCATGATGCCAGACACCAGCCGTCCGACGAACAGCCAGGTGATATCGGGCGCGGCGGCCATCAGCGCGTAATCGACGCCCAACAGCGCGAGAGTCGCGAGCAATACGGGTCGTCTGCCGAACCGGTCGCTGAGGCCGCCGATGACCGGAGCGAACAGGAACTGCATCGCGGCATAGGCGAACAGCAGCCAACCGCCGAGCATCGCGGCCCGGTCGATGCCTTCGCCGGTGAGCTGCTGGATCAGCGAGGGCATCACCGGAACGATGAGCCCGATGCCGGCCATGTCGATGAACACGATCGAGGCCAGCACCACAACGTTGCGATTGATCACGGCGGACCTTCCTGGAGATAACGGAAAGTCTCGGCCTGTGGACCGCGGCCGAGTCTGGAAACGAGAGCGGCTCGATCAACCACATCGCATGTGTGCGGTCCAGCGCGTTTTGCGCCGGTCCCCGGGCGCTATTCGTCGTCGGCAGCCGCCTGCACCGCGCGTGGCTTGCGGCCCTGCGCGATGACGTACCATTCGCTGCTGGCCTTGCGGCTGGCAGGCGGCTTGGCATGCTTGACCGACTTGAAGTGCTGCTTGAGCAAGGCGAGCAGCTCGTTGTCGGTGCCGCCCGCCAGCACCTTGGCAACGAACGCGCCGCCTTCTGCGAGGTTATCGACCGCAAAATGCGCCGCAGCTTCCACCAGGCCCATGGTGCGCAGATGGTCGGTCTGCTTGTGGCCCACGGTGTTGGCGGCCATGTCGGACAGGACAAGGTCGGGCTGCGCGCCCAGCGCCTCGATGAGGGTGTCGGGCGCATGGTCCGCCATGAAATCCATCTCGAAGATGGTGACGCCCTCGATCGGGTCGACCGGCAGCAGATCGATCCCCACCACGGCGGCCTTGGGGTTGATCCGCCGGATCAGCTGCGCCCAGCCGCCCGGCGCAATCCCCAGATCGATGATGTGCCGCGCCTTGCGCACCAGCGAGAACTTTTCGTCCAACTCGACCAGCTTGTAGGCTGCGCGGCTGCGATAGCCGTCAGCCTTGGCCTTGCGCACATAGGGGTCGTTGAGCTGGCGCGAGAGCCAGCGGTTGGACGAGGCGGTGCGGCCCTTGGCGGTCTTCACCCGCTGGTGCAGTGCATCGCCATAGCGTCCGGTGGGCTTGCGCGCGCTTGAGCCGGGCACCTTCTTGCTGCCGCCGGTACCGCTGCCGTCCTTGCTTCCGCCGCCCCTGCTTCCGCCGTCCTTGCCGCCGCCATCCTTGCCGTCGCTACCGCTCATGTCCTGCTTCCGTGTTGGGCCTGCGCGGTCGAGGAGGATGGCAGCGGCGCATCGCGGCCCATCAGCGCGCGCAATATGCCCTCGCGGATGCCGCGGTCGGCCACGCCCAGCCGTACCGCAGGCCAGATGTCGAGAATCGATTCGAGGATCGCGCAGCCCGCCACCACCAGATCGGCGCGCTCCTTGCCGATGCACGGCAGTTCGCGGCGCTGCTGCAGGCTCAGCCCCGCGAGCCGTGTGCTGATCGCGCGCATCGATTCGGACGGCACGATCAGGCCATCGATTGCATCGCGGTTGTAGCAGGGCAGGTCGAGATGCAGGCTGGCGAGCGTCGTCACCGTGCCGCTGGTGCCCAGCAGCCGCCGGTCGTCGTCCGCCAGCTGCGGCAGGCGCCGGGCAAAGGGGGCAAAGCTTTCCACCACGCGCGCGCGCATCCGGCGATACGCCGCATCACGCGCCTGTGCGTCATCGGGGTCGAACGATTCGCTCTCGGTCAGCGTCACCACGCCCCAGGGCACGCTCATCCAGTCGAGGATGTCGGGCACCGGGCCCGAGCTGTCGACCAGCACCAGTTCGGTCGATCCGCCGCCGATGTCGAAGATCAGCGCGGGGCCGTCGCCGGGCTCGAGCAGGATGTGGCAGCCCAGTACCGCCAGCCGTGCCTCTTCCTCGGCGGTGATGATGTCGAGCACGATGCCGGTTTCGCGGCGCACGCGTTCGATGAAATCGGGGCCGTTGCTCGCCTTACGACAGGCTTCGGTCGCGACAGAGCGCGCCAGCGCAACATGGCGGCGGCGCAATTTGTCGGCGCAGATCGACAAAGCTGCGACCGCACGGTCCATCGCCGCATCGCTCAGCCGTCCGGTCTGGCCAAGGCCTTCGCCCAGCCGCACGACTCGCGAGAACGCATCAACGACGACAAAACCGTCGGCCGCCGGCTTGGCGATCAGCAGTCTGCAATTGTTGGTGCCAAGGTCGATCGCCGCATAGGCGCGGCGCGCGTTCCAGTTGCTGCGGTCCGCCATGCGGCCGTGCGTGGCGTTGCCCGGGCCATGACCGGCCTGTTTCGTGCTGCGCTGTCTTGCCGCATTCCGGCCACCGATGGCGGGTTTCGCCAGTTCGCCCGAGGCTGCCCCTGGATCGTCAGAGTGCGGTGCCGACGGTTCAGCCTGCGGCAACGGTGTCGATCGCTCCACCATGCCAAGTTGCTCTTTTTTCTCATCCGGTCCTGCCCGCGCGGCCAATATGCCCGCGCATCGCCGGTACTTGGGGCCAAGGCTAGCCAATATGGCGCTTCAGCGCAAGCACGGCGCCCATGCTGCCCCTTTTTGGGTCTTGACCCTCTTTGCCGAGACGCTTAATGGCGGGCGCTCCATTGCCCCTTCGTCTAATGGTAAGACCACGGACTCTGACTCCGTTAATCAAGGTTCGAATCCTTGGGGGGCATCCAAAACTCTCTGTCTATCTCGAGATATCACGGGCAAATCCCCGTCTCTGCGGCGAGGCTTGCGCCACCGGCGGATTGCCACGCATTTCACGCGGCATTCGCGGCGCAACATCTGGATACCGACAGAACCGCGCAGCCAAAGTGCAGCCTGACATTCGGCGGACGCGCGATTCGCGGCCCGGGCCATATCCGACTATCGGTCATCCGGGTCGGCACGGGTGCCCTCTTGCCCGGGTGCTGCGAGCAAGGCAGCATTCAATGACCCGATCCGTCAAGCCGAGGTGTTCATGAAAGCTGCCGTCCCCGCTCTTTTCGCCGTTGCGCTTGCAGCATTGGTGCCGCTGACCCAAGCGCCTGTGGCGGTCGCCGCGCCGGCGGCAAGCGAGGCGGCGCAGGGCAAGCGTCTGTTTCTGCGTTGTTCGGCCTGTCATGCCGTGACCGCATCCGCGCCGGTCAAGGTCGGTCCGCATCTGCAGGGCATCGTCGGGCGCAAGGCGGGCGCCGTGAAGGGCTTTGGCTATTCGCCCGCGATGCGGTCGTCCGCGGCGGTGTGGAACGAGGCCACGCTCGATGCCTGGCTGCAGCGGCCGCAGGCGGTGGTGCCCGGCACCTCGATGGCCTTTGCCGGCCTGTCCAAGCCCGCGGACCGCAAGGCGTTGATCGCCTATCTCAAAAAGCCGGTTCCTTGATCGCCCTTCCGGCCTGATCCGATGGGCCGCACGCTTTACGCCAAGCTCTGGGACAGCCATCTCGTGCGCGCAGAGGAAGGCGGCGAAGACCTCATCTACATCGACCGGCAGCTGGTGCACGAGGTCAGCAGCCCGCAGGCGTTTCGCGCGCTGGCCGACGCCGGACGGCGGCTCAGGCGACCCGAAACGCATCTCGCGGTCGCAGACCATGCGGTACCGACCCGGGCCCGCAGCATCAGTGGGCATTCGGGCGCAGATCCGGTGGCCGCGGCGCAGATCGCCGAGCTGGAAACCAACGCGTCCGACTTTGGCGTGCGCTATCATCCGCTGGACGGTGCGGGGCACGGAATCGTACACGTGATCGGGCCTGAACAGGGCTTTACCCTGCCCGGAATCACTCTGGTCTGCGGTGACAGCCACACCACCACGCATGGCGCGTTCGGCGCGCTCGCCTTCGGGATCGGCGCGAGCGAATGCGGCACGGTGATGGCCACGCAATGCCTGGTGCAGAAGCGCGCGGCGACGATGCGGGTGGAACTGCAGGGCACGCTGCCCGCCTGGACCTCGGCCAAGGATATCGCGCTCGCGCTGATCGCGCAGATCGGCGCGCAGGGTGCGCGGGGCTTTGCGGTGGAATATGCAGGCCCCACCATCGACGCGCTCGACATGGCGGGGCGGATGACGTTGTGCAACATGACGATCGAGGCGGGGAGCCGGATCGGGCTGATCGCGCCCGATGCCACGACCTTTGCCTATCTCAAGGGCCGCGCCGGAGCGCCGCAGGGCGCCGACTGGGACCGCGCGGTCGCCTTCTGGCGGACGCTGTCGAGCGATCGCGATGCGGCGTATGACCGGGTGGTGACGATGGATGTCTCGGCGCTGGCGCCGCAGGTTACCTGGGGCACTAGTCCCGATCAGGGTGCGTCGGTGGCCGGCCATGTCCCCGATCCTGACGACGCCGAGCCGCAGCTGCAGGCGCAGATCCGCCGCGCGCTTGGCTATATGGATCTGACGCCGGGCATGGCGCTGACCGACATTGCCATCGACCGCGTGTTCATCGGATCGTGCACCAACGCGCGGATCGAGGACCTGCGCATGGCCGCGCGGGTCGCATCGGGGCGAAGGGTCGCAAGCGGCGTGCGCGCGATGGTGGTGCCGGGGTCGGCAGCGACCCGGCGCCATGCCGAAGCCGAGGGGCTGGCCGATATCTTCCGCGCCGCCGGGTTCGAATGGCGTGATGCGGGGTGCTCGATGTGCGTGGCGATGAACGACGACCGTCTCGCCCCCGGCGAGCGCTGCGCCTCGACCAGCAACCGCAATTTCGAGGGGCGCCAGGGGCAGGGCGGGCGCACCCATCTGATGAGTCCGGCGAGCGCGGTTGCCGCAGCCGTCACCGGGCGGATCGCCGATGTCCGCGTGCTGATGGCCGGGGCAGACTGAGGCGATGCACCCCTTCACCCGCCTGACCGGATTGGCCGCGAGCCTGGCCGAGGACAATGTCGATACCGACGTCATCTATCCTGCCCGGTTCCTGACGATCACCGCGCGCGAGGGGCTGGGCGACTATGCCTTTGCCGATCGCGCGTTCAGGCCCGGCGGAGCGCCGGTGCTGGTCGCGGGCGCGAATTTCGGCTGCGGGTCGAGCCGCGAGCAGGCGGTCTGGGCGCTTCTGGGCTGCGGCGTGCGCTGCATCATCGCGGCGAGCTTCGGCGAGATCTTCGCGGGCAACTGCATCCGCAACGGGGTGCTGCCGGTGACGCTGGATGCGGCCCAAGTCGCGGTGCTGCACCGTGCGGCGGACGCGGGCGCGACCTTCACGATCGATCTGCACGCCTGCCGCTGCAGGCGGGCGATACGCCGGTCATCGGCTTTGCCATCCCCGAACCCCAGCGCCAGGCGCTGCTCAACGGCTGGGACGAGACATCCGCTATCCTGGCGCGCGATGGTGCGCTGATCGATGCGTTCGAGCAGCGCCAGCGCGGCGAACAGCCCTGGCTTTACCCGCCGGCAGGCTGACCGGGCTCAGTCCGCGCGCTTGCCCCATTGGCGTTCGAACGCCCACACATCCTCGAACCCGATCAGCGAGCAGAATTCGCTGAAGCTGAACAGGCCTTCGGGCTGGCCGATCCCTTTCGTCTTCAAGTCGACCAGTGCCTTTTCCATCGCGGCGGCCGCCGCGAGCGAGGTCAGCGAGGGATAGATCGCAAAGGCATAGCCGATCTGCGCCAGCACATCGGCCACCGGCACCGGGCTCGATCCGCCGTTCGACATGTTCGCCATCATCGGCAGATCGAACGCGGCGCAGGCGCGCGCCATCTCCTCCTCGCTCTCCAGTGCCTCGGGGAACAGCACGTCCGCGCCGGCCCTGGCATAGGCCTCGATCCGCCGCATCGCGCCGTCAAACCCCTCGCTCTGCCGCGCGTCGGTACGCGCGATGACCAGGAAGTTGCGCTTGTCCTCGCGCGCGGCGCAGGCAACCTTGATCTTCTCGACCATCTCCTCGACCGGGATCACCCGGCGAAAGGGGGTGTGGCCGCATTTCTTGGGAAATTCCTGATCCTCGATCTGGATCGCGGTGACACCCGCGGCCTCATAGCCACGCACGGTGTGGTGGACGTTGAGCAGCCCGCCATAGCCGGTGTCGCCATCGGCGATCACCGCAGCGTTGCTGGTGCGCACCAGCGTCGCCATGCGTTCGCGCATCTCGGTATAGGTGACGATCCCCGCATCGGGCAGCCCGTGGGCGGAGGCGGTGAGCCAGTATCCGGTGCCATAAACCAGATCGAACCCGACCTTGTTGGCCACCACGGCGGCGATCATGTCCTGGATACCCGGCACGACGAAAAAGGTGCCGGAATCGAGCTTGGTGCGCAAAACGGGGTTGGCCATCAAGGTGGTCCTTTCCTGGGATCAGCTGTGCCTGCGCGATACATCGGAGATGCGATGCCACCCCTCGCGGCGTGCGCGAATATCCGCCATGCGGTCTTACCCGCGCAGAAGGCGGCGGCTAATGACCGACAGGCGGATAGTTGGCCGAGGTGGATTTGCATGAATGGAGGGGTTCATGCGCTCATTGCCCTGTCAGGAGCAAGCCAGTCCTCGCAACGAGACGGGCAGCGATATTCGATCCGGGCGCCATGGCGCGGCGCAAGACGGAAAAAAGGGAAAGTCACCCGGCCAGGTGTCACATTTGGGGGATATGAAATCATGAAGGCTTTGCGTGCTTCGGGCTTTGCCCGTTCGGTTCTGTTCACTGGCGTTGCCCTGGGCAGCATCACCGCCGCTGCACCGCTCGCCGCGCAAGAGACCGTGGCAGAGGACGATGGCGACCGCTCCGAGATCGTCGTCACCGCGCGCAGGCGCGACGAGGACATCCAGTCGGTTCCGATCTCGATCAACGCCTATTCGGCCGAGGATCTGGCAGAACGCAACATTCAGACGCTGGCGGACCTGGGCAATTCGACGCCGGGCATCGTGATGAACAGCATCGCGGGCGGCAACACCCAGACGATCTACATCCGCGGCCTGGCGCCGGGCAACACCGCCAACGACCTCAATGTCGAGGCCAATGTCGGCGTGTTCATCGACGGCATCTACCAGACCAGCCGCAACACCATCGACATGATCTCGGTGCTCGATGTCGGCCAGATCGAAATCGCCAAGGGCCCACAGAGCGCGCTGTTCGGCCGCTCGACCTTTGCCGGCGCGATGGCGATCAGCACCGGCAAGCCGACCGATGACCTTTCGGGCAGCCTGCAGGTGACCGCGGGCATCGACGAGGATTACCGCATCCGCGGGGCGATCTCGCTGCCGATCTCGGACACGCTCAAGGCCCGCATCGCGGGCGGATACGTCACCTATGACGGCTTTGGCACCAACGCGGCCGCGCGCGGCGACAATCTGGGCGGGTTCGAGAAATATGCCGTCACCGGCGCACTCGAGTTCAAGCCGAGCGAGAATTTCCGCGCGCTGCTGTCGGGTTTCTACACCCATTCCGAAGCGGAAGTGTCGCCGGTCTATGGCCTGCCGATCCGCAACCTCAACTGCGGCAACGTCAACGCCGCGACCGGTCTGCCTTTGCTGTTCTGCGGCGAGCTCGCGCCGCAGAGGGTCAGCGATGTCTCGCCGCGCCTCAAGGACACGGTCGCCAAGAACACGCAGGTCTCGCTGACGCTTGAAGGCCGCATCGCCGGCGTCAAGGCGACCAGCATCACCGGCCTGACCTGGGCCGACAACCGCGGCACCAGCGATTACGACCTGACTTCGGGCGGGACGCAGTTCGGCGTCTGCACGCTGGGCAACGCCACCAACGCCAGCTGCGGCACCAATTTCCTCGCTGCGCCTTATTCGCGTCTGACCCGCGTCAACTTCTCGATCGGAACGGTCGAGCGGGTGCGCACCTTCAGCCAGGAAATCCGCATCCAGTCGGACAATGAATCGCCCTTTCAGTGGATTGTCGGCGGCTATTACTTCAACTCGCGCATCCCGCTTGCCGCTGGCGGCCTGGGCGCGGACGGAGCGGGGCTGGCGGCGAACGAGCGGCTGATCCAGGTGTCGCAGCTCACCACGCCCGCAGCGACCGGCGTGGGCCCCTATGACTTCACCGGCAACCTGTTCCTCGTCCCCGACAGCAATTCCGGCCAGGTGTTCGGCAACTATTCGTCCGCGAGCACCAAGACCTTCTCGATCTTCGGCGCGCTCGGCTACGAGTTCGGCGATTTGCGCTTCAACGCCGAAGGCCGCTACAATTCGGACGTGAAGGAGGCGCAGGTCTTCTCGATCCTGAACCCCACCTCCGCGCCGCGGGTGAACCAGCCGATCAACGGGACCACCATTCCGGCCGCTGGGACATTCCCTGCCGCCGGTCCCCGGTTCAAGCGCACCTTCAACAGCTTCACCCCGCGCTTCACGCTGGACTATCGCCCGGCCGAGGACATCCTGCTCTATGCCTCTGCCGCCAAGGGCGTGCGCTCGGGCGGCTTCAACACCGCCAACCCGGTCAGCGCGACCGGCATTCTGGCGAGCGAAGTGCCCTATGAGGAAGAAACCAACTGGACCTATGAAGCAGGCTTCAAGAGCCAGCTGTTCGAGCGGCGGCTGACGCTCAACGGCGCGTTCTTCTATGTCGACTGGAAGGACGCCCAGATCTCGGCGTTCACCCAGAACCCGACCGCGGTGAACCCGGTGCGCATCGTCCAGAATGCCGGCGCGCTGCGCGCCAAGGGTTTCGAAATGCTCGCCGAGTTCGACGTCACCGACATGTTCGCGATCGGCGGCAGCTTCATCTATTCGGATCCCAAGTTCCGCCCCGGCGCCTATGACGGCTCGCAGATCCCGCAGTGCCGCACGGGCACCACGCCTGCGACCTTCGGCAACGCCAATGGCTGCCCGCCGATCATCGCGGTGCCCACCGCCAATGGCGGTACGCAGTTCGTGCCCACGCTCGAGGGACTGCGCCCGACGCGGTCGGTGAAGGTGCAGTGGAATGTGCACGCCACCGCCGACATTCCGCTGTCGGACGACTGGGCACTGCGCGGCCGCGTCGATGTCAACCACACCGGCCCGGCCTTCAACAACCTGATCAACACGATCGGCTTTGGCGAGCGCACGCTGGTCAATGCGCGGCTGGCGGTCGAAAGCGACCGGTTCAGCATTGCGCTGTGGGGCAACAACCTGTTCGACAAGGCCTATGTCCAGAACTCGATCAACCAGCCCCGCGCCGGTTTCCCCGCCGCCTTCTCGATCCCGGAAATCTATCTGGGCGAGGGCCGCAGGATCGGTATCACCGCGGGCATGAAGTTCTGATAGCAATGCGGGGCGTGGTCCGTAGCGGAGCACGCCCCGCCGTATCGCCAACGCCATCGCCAAGCCGCGGCGCAGCACCCACAAGGACCCAAGCCATGATCCGTCGCCGTGAAGCCCTTGCCGGAATGATGGCCACCGGCGCAGCGCTCGCGGTGCCGGGTCCGCTGCGTGCGGCGTCGGCTGCTGCGCCGTCGTCGCTCGATGTCACCAGCATGGCGGGACGCCAGCGCACCTTCCTGATGATGCGCGGCGCGCTCGACGAGGATCTCGTCACAAACTGGGTGCAGGCGAATTATTACGGCGTGGTCGAGGACCGGATGGAGCCGCTGTTCAACGTGGTTTCAGCAGTGTTCTCGCGCACCCGCGCGCTGGCCGATGGCGCGTACCAGCAGGTGACCTTCGAGCTGGCCTGGTTCACCGACATCGCAACCGGCAAGGCGCTGGATACCTTCCGCAACCCCTATACCAACAAGGATTGCACGATCCCGAGCGGCGGCTTCGCGCCGTCTTCGACGCGGTTCGACAAGGACCTGTCGTTCCATCTGCCCAAGGAGATGCCGGGGCTGCAGCTCGAGCACGAGGTGCTCCCGATCGTGACCCGCGGCAACGATGTCTGGGTGACCGAGCGCATCCGTTCCGCGGCGAGCTTTCCCGGCGCCGCCAGGCCGTTCCGCTATTCGGACAGCACGGTGATGCACGCTCAGGCCAGCGACTTGCAATGGCCGGGTGCCACCCGCGTGACCTCGAACGTCAGCTACACCAATGTCGTATCGTGGAGGCCCTGGCTGGAGATGGGCGACCATCCCGGCCATCTGACCGCCAGCGGCGTTGGCCGCCAGAACGCCACCCGCGATTCGATGCCGCCGGCCTGGCTGGAAGCGACCGAAGCGCGGCGGCCGGATGTGTTCAAGGACCCGGCCGCGCTGCTCGCGCCGTTGTGGGACGCGAAAGCCTGATCAGCGCCGCAGCGCCCTGATCCGCCGGGCGATGGCGAGGTCTGGCACGGTGTCCAGCCTGCGAAATGCCAGACGTGACGTGCCGGCAGCGTCCGGCTTAAGGAGATGCCGTTTGTCCAGAACCCGACCAAGATGGATCCGCAATCTCCTGTTTGCCGGAGCCTGCCTGGGCCTGGCAAACCCCTTGGCTGCCCAGAGCCGGATGCCGCCGGCCGACCCGCAACTCGGCGACGGGGGCACGGGAGCGTTCTACCAGTGGGACGGGGATGTTCCGACGGGAGCCCCCCGGATTGTCCGGCGAGAGGCCATGGCGCCCGATAAGGCGCTGGCGCAAGCGGGATCGAGTGAAAGGGTTCTGTACACCAGCCGCGGCGGGCCGGACGGCACACGGTCGATCGTCGTGTCCGGCGGTGTCTACCTGCCCCGGGGTCTGCCCCCGCGCGGTGGGTGGCCGGTGATCGCCTGGGCGCACGGCACGGTCGGATTCCCCGACATCTGTGCGCCCAGCTTCAACGGTTGGTCCGCGCGGGACACAGCATATCTCAACACCTGGCTGCAACAGGGTTACGCTGTCGTCGCCTCCGATTATGAGGGTCTGGGAACCAATGGTGCCCACCCCTACATGATGAGCCGGTCGGAAGGACAGGGCGTGCTGGATGCTGTGCTGGCGGCGCGCAAGCGCTATCCGCTTTCGCGCAACGTCGTCCTCGTCGGACAATCGCAGGGCGCCCATGCCGCCACGAATGCCGCCCTGATGCAGTCCGGCGTTGCCCGTACGCTCAGGTTGCGGGGTGTCGTCCTGACCGGCTGGCCCGGCTCCATGGAAATGTCGGCGCTCGACATGCAGAAGTTCGACGGCTGGGCTGCGCTGTACATGCGATTTTTGCCGACCTACGCCTTTCTGGATGCAGCCGTTCGCCCGCAGGCCATGCTGACGCCTGCAGGTCAGGCCCTGTATGAGCGGTTTCGGTCGACATGCGGATCAGACGCGATGCGCCAGTTCATGGTCGACCGGCCCGTCGCAGGCACGTTGTTCAGCAAGGACCCTAGCCCGCTCGAGGCAAACGCCCAGCCTTACCGCGCATACCCACCACTCAGGTTCAGCGTGCCGGTCTTCGTCGGGATCGGCCTCAGCGACGAGCAGACCGCTCCGCGACAGGCCTTCGATGCTGCCAGAAAGGCCTGTGCGATGGGTTCCAACGTTGCGATCCATTTGTATCCTGGGCAGGGCCATGGCGCGACGGTGGCTAAATCGCAGGAGGATTCGCTATCCTGGGTGCACCATGTCTTCGAGGGCCGCGTGCCGAAGGGTAACTGCGACGAGGCTGTTTTCCCTAGCGCCGCAACGCCTTGATCCGCTGCGCGACGTTCGCCTGGATGTCGGCAAAGAACAGGCCGTATTCGTGATAGTGCAGGCTGCCGCCCGCAAGCGGCTGCAGATCGAGCGCAGGGTCTGCATCGACCACCAGAAAGCCGCTGTCGCATCGCGCGGCGACCTTGCTCCTGACCGCTGCGCGCATCTGCCCCTCGCCGGGTTCGCCGGGAATGGCACCTTTGGACGCTGCGCGGCTGGCGGCGGGTTTCGCCATGTCGAAGGTCAGCGGGTTGATGCACAAGGGTGTCTTGCCCTCCTCTCGGCCATGGATGTGCGCGAACCGTGATCCGGCAAAGCCGCCCAGCATCTTGAGGTCCGCTTGCGGCGACACCGCGTTCCAGGCAAGCACGCAGCCGGTGCGCACCGGAGTGTCGCAGGGCTTGAGCGTGCGATAGCGCGTGCCGAAATAGCCGACCGAAAAATCGATGCCGATCGCATAGGCGGCGACCATCCGCTTTTGCAGCGGCGTGCCGTCGATCCGGTCGGCGAGCAGCCGCATCAGCATCTCGCCGCCCTGGCTGTGGCCTGCCAGGATGAACGGACGGCCTTGGTTGCGGCTGGCCTGCCACTGGTCGAAGGCGGCGAGCACATCGGAATAGGCCAGCGCATAGGCCTTGCCGCCATCGCCTTCCATGAACCGGTCGCGCGTGGCGAGGAACGAGGCCTGGCGATAGCGCGGGGCAAAGACGTTGCAGCAGGCGTTGAACACCGCCGCCTGGCGCGCGATCACGCTGGCATCGGTCCAGGCGTTGACCTTTGCATCGGCAAGGTCGGCGTTCCAGCGGTCGGGGGTGCGAAAGGTCGTCGGGTGGACGTAGAACACGTCGACGCCGCGCAGCTTGCCGGTGGCCGGCTTGCGCCCCTGCGGCACCGTATCGGCAGGTCCGGGCACGCCAGGAAGCGCCGCCCAGGCGCTGTCCGTCGCATAATCCGGAGGCGTGGGTTGCGGCTGGCTGTCGAAGGGCGGCGGCGGGGGCGCGGCCTGCGGCGCCTGCGCTCCGGCCATGCTGCTGGCGAGGGCCGCCAGGGCGCCGATTGCGGTCAAAGTCCTGTTCATCGCTGCATCCCTCGTCGATCCCGTCACCGCATGCTTGCCCAATATCGTCCGCGACGCCAGAAGATGCGCGCACTGTCCGCAGGGCGGACAAGCCGGGGTGGCAAATGGCCAAAACCCGGCTGCGATGATGGGATTGTCCGATGACCCCTTGCCTCACCCGTCGCGGCCTGATCGGCTCTGCCCTCGCGCTCGGCGCGATCGCGCGTGTTCCCGCGCTGGCCCGCGCGTCCGGCCCGGAGGTCATCGACGTGGCGCTGCCGTCGGCGCGGGTGTGCCGCACCTGGCGCTATGATCCTGCGGGGCAGCGCCGCGGCACGATTGTCTTCGGCCATGGCGCAGCCTCGGCCCCCTGGAAGTACGAGGCGCTGTTCGCTCGCTGGACCCAGGCGGGGTACCGCGTGCTCGCGCCGCTGCATGTCGATTCGACCGACCATCCCGACCGCGCCAGCTTTGCCGGGCTGGCGGGCTGGGCGGCACGGATCGAGGATATGCGCGGCCTGACCGCGACCATCGAGAATGCGCAGTATGTCGCCGCCGGGCACAGCTATGGCGCGCTGGGGGCGCTGGCTTTGGGGGGCGCCGAGCCCCTGCTGCCCGAGGGGGTGACGGGACCGCTGCGTGATCCGCGCGCGGTGCTGACGCTCGCCTTCTCGCCGCCCGGGGCGATGGCTCCGCTGATCGATGCCAAAGGCTATTCCGCACTGGCGGTGCCAGTGCTGATCCAGACCGGCACTGCGGACATTCCGCCCGGCGCCGATGGGTGGACCAGCCATCTGCTGGCATTCGAATCCGCGCCCGCAAGGGGCGACCGCTTCGGGCTGGTGCTGGACGGGGTCGACCATTATTTCGGCGGCGCGATCTGCCGACCGGAGCTGCCGGGGCCCAGGCAGCTTGCCCAGCTCGACCGCGCCGCTGCGCTTTCGCTGCTGATGCTGCAAGGCTGGGCCCAAGGCGACGCTACCGCGCGCGCAGACATGCTCGCCGCTGTCGGCACGCGCCCCGGCGAGACGCTGATGCAGCGTTAGTTCACCGCGATATCGGCAATCGTCGCGCGATAGGCCTCGTCGGTCTCCTGCGCGGCGGCTTCGTTCGCCTCCTTGCGCGCCAGATAGAACAGGCGGTCGAGGAAATCCTGACGATAGGCCTCGCGCGTCTGCAGCGCCTCTTCGTCAAGCGTCAGCGCGTCGATCCCCTCGGCGAGGTTGATTCCGTGCATCCTGGCGACGCGTTCCTGCGCATCCATCCGGTCGCGCAGCATGCAGACCTCGCCCGCCAGCACCATCACCATCGACATCAGCTGATCGATCCCCGGCTCGGCATAGAATTGCGGGCGCTTGCCCTTGGCGTCCTTGATGACGTGCGGGCGGTCGGCAGTCTGGGTCATGGGTCTGTTCCTTGTCTCAGGCGGCTGCGGCGAGATCGATGGGCTTTTGCGCGATCAGCACTTCCCAGCCGCCGCCGGGAGCATATTCGCCCGCGGTGAATTCGCGATCGGCGACGCTTTCGGTCGCGTCCGCCGCATAGCCGGCTCCCATGAACTCCATGATCGCCATCGGCGCGGTGGTGAAGCGCGCCTCGCCGGGCGGAAAGCCCGCAGCCTCGGCCAGCGAAAGCTGGTCCATGTCGCGCATCGCGCCCCAGAACGGCTCGTTGTTGTACCAGGTCTCGTTGTCGAGGATGAACTGGGTGAACGGGTCCATCAGGTCGAACGGCGGCAGATCGGCGTGGATCATCAGCCCGCCCGGCGCGAGCAGCCGGTAGGCCTCCTTGAAGATGCGCGGCATCGCCTTGCCGCTGGTCTCGTGCAGCAGGATGTGGCTGACGACGAGATCGAAATGGCCTTCGGGAAAGGTGGTGTCTTCCGCATTCATCTGCGCGAAGTTGACCTCGTGCCCCAAAGCCGCTGCGCGGGCATGGGCGTAGCGGATGCACGGGCCGCCGACATCGATTCCCCACACTTCGGCATCGGGGAAATATTCCTTGTAGGGCAGGGTCGAGTGGCCGACGGTGCAGCCCATGTCGAGGATGCGGCGCGGCTTGAACTCGGGCATGGTCCGCTGGACATAATTGCACACCGACCGGCCCATGTCGTCGTTATGCGGCCCGCCATAACCCATCGAATAGAGGAACACGCCGCGGTCGTAGAGCACGCCCACCGAGACATCGTCCTCGCACACCTCGCTGGCATAGCCGCCGGGCATGCAGTGGATATCGAGCGCGGTGACGTAGCGCGGCGGGGCAAAGCCCTCGGGCATCACCAGCTGCGCCTTGCTCGAGGCGCTGAGCGCCTTCGCCTTCGCGATCAGATCGGGCAATTCGCGCTCGACCGAAAGGTTGGTCGCTTCCCACAGCTGCTCCTGCGCGATGCGGTTGATCGAGGCGTAGAGCAGGAAATAGGGATCGGGCACCATTGCGGCGCGGATGTCGCGGCGGTCTTCGGGCTTGCGGCCGTGCTCGCGCTCGAACGCCTTGGCCGCGCGGGTCTGGTAGACCGGGGCGAGCCCCGGCAACAGCCCGGACTGGATGAAGCCCTTGAGGCTCTTGGCGAATTCCTGGCGCGATGCCTCGTCGTGCGTTGGCACGGGCAGCATCGCGTGGTGCGCCTGCTGGAAGCAGTTGAGCATAAGGCGTGTCTCCATCGAGCGGACGCAAGGGCAATGTCCGGCCTGGTGAGCTTCGCCGATTCATGCCCGGCATGGCAAGCGCAGGATAAGCGGACTATCCGGTGCGTGGATAATTGTTCACAAGCCTTGCGGCGGCGCACAACTTTGCCATCAATCTGTTTCCATCAGGACGCGCCTCAGGAGGACATGATGGCATACCGGGCTTCGGGACTTTTCAGGCAGCTCACGCTGGGCCTTGCGGTCGGCGGGCTGATGCTCGCAGGATGGGCAGGCAGCGCGGTGGCGGCGGCGGCGAAAACGCCGTCCTTCGTTTCGAAGATCGACCTCAAGGACCCGGTCTGGAACCGCGATACCTATGCGCGCATCGATGGCGAGATCGATACGACCAGGCAGAAGGTCAGCCGCATCACCGGCACCGTCTATGGCGTGCGCGACAACGAAAAGGTGAAACCTTTGTTCAAGATCGACGGCTTTTCGGTCGTCCGCACGCTGCGCCTGCCCGATGGCAACTGGCGCCGCGTGCTGAAAGAGGTGGTGTTCTACCGCGATCTGGAAACCGGCAAGATCATGGACAGCTGGAAGAACCCCTATACGAACGAGACGGTGAAGGTGGTGCCGATCGCCAACGATCCGTTCAACTACGACATCCGCGACACCAAGCCGCAGCCGCCCAGCTATGGCGGGCTCAACAAGGATACCCGCCCGCCCGAGCCGTTCCTGCTGAACTGGAGCGACGGGCCGGGCAACACGCTGATCCTGGAGACGGGGATCGACCTGTTCTATCCCGCCTCGCTTCAGCCCAAGGACTGGCCGCGCGAATCGGCGGGCGCGTTCAACCGCGTGTCCGAGCATTTCCTGTTCTTCGTGGACAAGGCCGATATCGAGAACCGCAAGCTCACCGCGATTCCGGTCACCGGCAGCTGGTCGCGGATTACCCCGTGGCTGCCCTGGATGCTGATGGGCGAGGCTCCCGGGTTCATCAACTATTTCGCATCGTTCGGCACGATGACCAACGGCATCAAGGACCTGCCCGCTGATCTGGTCGAGGCCGCGCGCAAGATCGATCCGGGTTATCTGACCGCACCGACGCAAGATTACGGGCCGTCGCTGTCCAGCCTGGAAAACTACAAGATGACGCAGAAGCCCGCGCCGGTGCCCCAGGGCTGGACCCCGCCGCAGCCGCCTGCCGCGCCGACGCTGCCGCCGATGCCGCCACGTCCGTGACCGCGCAGGCGGAACCGCTGGCGGCCGACGCCCCGCCCGCCGCCGCAGCCCGGCTCTCGCTCGGCGGGCAGATGGGCTATGGCGTGGGGCAGATCGCGGGGCAGATCTTCCGCGATATCCCCTCGCTGCTGCTATTGTTCTTCCTGACCAATGTCGTGGGCATGGATGTCGCGCTGGCGGGCGCGGCGATCTTCCTGCCCAAACTGGTGTTTGGCGTGGGCAGCGATTTTGCCGCCGGCATGCTGTCCGACCGGTTCAAGGCCCGGATGCCGCGGCGCTACTGGCTGCTGATCGGCGCGGTGCTGGCGCCGGTGGCGCTCAACCTGCTGTTTCGCGTGCCTGAAGACGGCAACGCGCTGCGCGTCGCCTGGGTGGTGATGACCTTCAGCCTGTACATGATGGTGTTTGCAACCTTCTCCGTCCCCTATCTCGCCATTGCGGGCGAACTCGCATCGAACGAGCGCCAGCGCACCGTGCTGATGGCGTGGCGGCTGGTGTTCACCGCTGTCGGCGTGCTCATCGCAGGCGCGGTCGCCCCGGCTTTGGTGGAGCATTTCGGCGGCGGTATGGGCGGATACCAGCAGATGGCGATGGTGCTCTCGGTGATCGCATCGGGCTCGCTGCTGCTGGCGTTCTTCGGCATCGGCCATCGCGCGGATGGCGCGCGTGGCGGGCCGGCGTTGCCGCCGCTGAAGCTGGGCGCGATGGGCGGGCTGTTCGCCAAAAGGCGCTTCGCCAGCCTGTTTGCCGCCAACTTCCTGCAATTGACCGGCAGCGGCATGGGCTATGCGACCATGCTGTATTTCCTGACCTATCAATCGGGGCGCGCCGATGCGCTGCAGGTGATCGGGATCATCATCGTGTGCGCCTGTGTCGGCATCATCGCCGCGCAGCCGATGTGGGTGTGGGTCGCTGGGCGCTTCGGCAAGCCCGCAGCGTTCATCGCCGGATCGGTGATCTATTCGCTGAGCTACATGGTCTGGCTTGCGCTGGCCGACCAGCCGATCGAGGTCGCCTATCTGCTCGCCTTCACCGCCGCGATCGGCAATTCGGGCTGGACCGTGATCGGCTTTTCGCTGCTGGCGGATATCGCGGCCGATGATTCGGAACATTCGGGGCTGTATTCCGCCGCCTGGATCGCCGCGGACAAGATCGCCTTTGCGCTGGGCGGCACCTTGCTCACCGGGCTTGTCCTCTCCGCCTTCGGGTTCGATGCCGCACGCGCGGTCGCGGGGCTGCCGCAGAGCGAGAGCGCGGTGCTGGGCGTCGGGCTTGCCTTCGGGCTGATCCCGCCGCTGCTCACGCTCACCGGCGCGGCCATCATCGGCATCTGGGGACGCAAATATCCGTCTGTCGGATAAAACTGGATCAACAGCCACCATCCGGATAGTTTGACGCAGCATTCGCATGAGGGCGCGCCCGGTCAGGGCGGCCTGCAGCGAAAGGGAGCTGTCAGATGAAGGGTGTTCCGATCCAGTCGTTCAGCCGCGCGATTGCGGCGCTCAAGGCGATCAATCGCAACCGGTCGATGACGATGATGGAAATTTCGCGCGCCGCCAACGTGCCCTATCCCACCGCGCACCGCATCGTGCAGACTCTGCTGTACGAAGGGCTGATCGAGCAGGAGCCCGCGCGCAAGCGCTATCGCCCCACGCTGCTGGTGCAGAGCCTGTCGAGCGGATATCAGCAGGACGGCGTGCTGGTCGAGGCTGCGCGCGCGCCGATCGTCGATCTCACCCGCAAGGTCGGCTGGCCGGTCTCGATCGCGATCCGGGTGGGCAAGAACATGATGCTGTGCGATTCGACCCACGCCAACACCTCGCTGACCTTCGCGCAATATTATCCGGGCTTCACGCTGCCCCTGCTCGACAGCGCCTCGGGCAAGCTTTCCATGGCCTATGCCGATGACGACGAGCGCGCGCAGATCCTCAAATGGATGCGCGCGGACCAGGACATCGACCCCAATTATCTGGCGGCAGCCGAACTGGCCTTGAACGCCGAAGGCATCCGCGCGCGCGGCTATGCGGTGCAGGGGCGCAATTACTTCAACCACACGCCGGGCAAGACATCCTCGATCGCGGTGCCGATCTTCAAGCAGGGCCGGTTCGAGGCGGCGATGACCCTGGTATTCTTCGCCTCGGCGCTGAAGCTGGAAAACGCGCTGGAAAGCTATCTGCCCGAGATGCTCGCCACCGCGCGGACCATCGGCGAGGCGCTCGACAAGGCGGTGGCGGAGCCGGTCGCGGCTTGAGGCAGACCTCTGTCAGAGTCTGGCGGTGACCGCCTTGGTCTCGAGATAATTGTCGAGGCTCTCACGCCCGAACTCGCGTCCCCAGCCCGACTGGCTATAGCCGCCGAACGGGATGTTGTGCGCCACCGCGCCATGGCAGTTGATCGAGACATGGCCCGAGCGGATGCGCGCGGCGATCTTGTGCGCGGATGACAGCGAGGTCGTCCACACGCTGCCCGACAGCCCGTAAGGCGAGTTGTTCGCCATCGCCGCGATGGCATCGATATCGAGCGTGTCGAAGCTTTGCACCGCCATCACCGGGCCGAAGATCTCGTCCTGCACGATCCCCATGTCCGGGGTGGTGCCGGTGAAGATGGTGGGCGCGATGAAGCTGCCTGGCCGGTCGAGCCGCTCGCCGCCGGTGCGCAGCACCGCGCCTTCGCAGAGGCCGCGCGCGATATAGCCCATCACCTTGGCGCCATGCGCGGGCGAGACCATCGGGCCGATCTGGCACCCGGGGGCCAGGCCATGATCGACCACCATGCTCTGCGAGAACGCGACCAGCCCATCGACCAGCGCGTCGTGGATATCGGCATGCGCAAAGATGCGCGTGCCCGCCATGCAGTTCTGCCCGCCTAGGAAATAGGTCGCCATCGCGACCCCGGGGATGGCGAGTGCAAGGTCGGCATCGGGCATCACCACGACGGGCGACTTGCCCCCCAGTTCGAGCGTGACCTTCTTGAGGTTGCCCAAAGCTGCCTCGACGATCCGCCGACCGGTCGCGGTCGATCCGGTGAACGCCACCTTGTCGATCCCCGGATGTCCGGCCAGCGCCGCGCCCACGGTGCCGCCGGTGCCGTTGACGATGTTGACCACGCCTGCGGGAAACCCGGCCTCCGCGATCAGATCGGCGAGCGCCAGCGCGGTCAGCGGGGTCTCCTCGCTGGGCTTGACGATGGCGGTGCATCCCGCGGCGAGCGAGGGTGCCAGCTTTAGCACCGCCATCGAGAGGGGCACGTTCCACGGGATGATGTGCGCGGTCACCCCCACCGGCTCGCGTAGTGTGTAGGTGATCGCCTCGGCATCGTGCGTGACATGCGCGGGCGGGGTGGTCGTTGTGCCCTCGATGGTGCCGGCAAGCCCCGCGTAATAATGCAGCATCTCGGTGCAGTTGCTTACCGTCAGGCTGGCGATGAACAACGGCATGCCGCTGTCGATCACCTCGAGTTCGGCGAGCATCTGCGCATCGCGCTGCATGAGGTCAGCGAGCCTGCGCAGCAGCGCGGCACGATAGGCGGGTTGCGAGCGTGCCCAGCCGCCGTCGAACGCGTTGCGCGCGGCGACCACCGCGGCGTTGACATCGGCCGCCTCGCCGATCGCAAAGCGCGCGGCGACCAACCCTGTGGCAGGATCGCGCGTTTCCATCCAGCCATCGCCGCTGGCATCGCGCCAGGCGCCGTCGATGAACAACAGGTGGTCGCGCTGCAGGAAGGCGCGGGTCGCATCGCTGACCGAATGGCCGTCAAAGGGCAGGGGAAGGGTGGTCATGGCCGCAATCCTTAAACCGCAACGCTGCGGCAATCATAGTCGAACAGGCCCAGGGTCTCTTCGTTGCGCAGTTCGCCCAGCCCGAACAGGTCGGTCTCCTGGCCCTGCATCCGGTCGGCATTGGCGTTCGATTCGGCCTGGATGAAGGTCGTGCGCTCGATCCGTGCGGCCTGGTAACGCTGCAGTCCCTCTTCGGGCGTTCCGCTCGCGACCATCGCCCGCGCCAGCACCACCGCATCCTCGATCGCGCAGGCCGCGCCATGGCCCAGGAACGGCGTCATCGCATGCGCCGCATCGCCGAGCAGCGTGACGCGTTCGTCGGCGATCCAGCTCTCGAGCGGCTGACGCGCGTTCAAGGCCCAGCGGAAATGCGGGACCGCTTCGGCCGCCGCGATCATCGCCTGAACATCGGGTTCCCAATCGGCGTAGAGCGCGCGCAGTTCGCCCGGCTCGGCCGGGATGGTCCAGCCATCGTCCTGCCAGCCCGGTTGCCGCGCGAAGAACACCATGTTGAGCAGGTTCGAGCCGCGCACCGGATATCGGGTGATCATCTTGCCCGGGCCGATATGGATGCCGGGCCAGTCGACCAGCGCGCGCAAGCCGTCGGTCACCGGCACCACCGCGCGCCAGGCGACATGGCCGGTGAAATGCGCCTTGACCGGTTCGAACCGGTCGCGGATCGCGGACTTGAGGCCGTCGGCACCGACCAGCACGTCGCCGCTGACCGTCTCGCCATTGGCCAGCGTGACAGTGGTGCCTTCGCTCGAGACCACAGCCGCATCGGCGCGCAAGGTCACGCCGGCCTTGCGCGCGGTTTCGACCAGGATCGCGTGCAGATCGGCGCGGTGGATATAGACGTAAGGCGCGCCGTATTTTTCGCGCGCATCGGCACGCTCGAGCGTCAGCAGCGCACGGCCATCCTGCCAGTGCTGGATCCGCTGGCGCTTCGGCTCGACGCCGGCGGCGGCAACCTCTTCCATGCAGCCGGTGAAATCGAACCCGCGCATCGCGTTGGGCGAGAGCGTGACACCCGCGCCGATCTCGCCGAACGCGGGTGCGGCCTCGAGCACGGTGACCGCGAAGCCCGCCTGCGCCAGCCCCGCCGCCGCTGTCAACCCGCCGATGCCCCCGCCGACGATCAGGATCGCGGGCCTGCTCATCCCAGCTGCCCCGGAATGTGCGATTCGTGGTTCTCCAGATACCAGGCGGCGATCTCCTCGCGGGTCGCCCACCAGATGCCGGGAAGCGATTGCGCGTGCTCGATGAACTCGCGGATCGCGCGGATGCGGTGCGCGCGGCCCGAGACGTGCGGATGGAGCCCGACATTCATGATTCGCCCGGTCACCGCGCCTTCCTCATGCAGCACGTCGAGCTCCTCGATCAGCGCCTGCGCGAACTGATCGGTGGTGAAGTTCTTGCGGGTGATGAAGGTGAAGTCGTTGATCTCGTTCGAATAGGGGACCGAGACGATCGGGCCGTGCGGGGTCCGCAGCAGGTAGGGCTGATCGTCGTTCATGATGTCGCAGTAGAAGCTGCAGCCCTGCTCGGCGAGAATATCCGCAGTCTGCATCGTTCCGCGCAGCGAGCTCGACAGCCAGCCCCTGGACTTGCGCCCGGTGTGCTTCTCGAACTCGGCGAGCGAGCGCAGGATGATGTCGCGCTCCTTTTCGGGCTCGTGCGCGAAGTTGCTGAGCAGCTCGCCCTGCTCCCAGTTGTGCGTCAGCAGCTCCCAGCCGCGCTCAAGCACCGCATCGGTCATCGCCTTGCGCCGCTGGAAGGTGACCGCATTGGTGGTGCAGCTCGCCTTGGCGCCCAGTTGATCGAACAGCTCGAACAATCGCCAGATGCCGACCCGCTGGCCATATTCGCGCCAGGTGAAATTGGGGAAATCGGGCGTGTTGCCGGGCAGCACATCGGGCAGGATCGCAGGGCCGCCGGCGTAATAGGGCTTGTCGGTATCCTTGGTGAGATCCCATGTTTCCAGGTTGAAAGTAAGGATGAGCGCGACGCGCGCCCCGTTCGGCCATTTGAGCGGCTGGCGCTGGGGAAGCGGGATGTAATCGTAGTCCATCGTCTGCCTTTATGCGGTGGAGGTGCGGTTCAGAGCCCGAGCACGCCGGGGTTCATCAGGTTGTGCGGATCGAGCGCGGCCTTGGTCGCCTGAAGCAGCGCGCGCGCTGCCGGATCGAGCCGCTCGAGATAGGGATAGGCGCGCCCGATCTGGAAATGGGCGCTCCCGTGCGCCTGCATCAGATCGACCAAAGCCGCCTTGAACCGGTGCGCGAACGCGCGGGCCTCGGGGTTGTCGGGATAGGCCGGGATCGTGGCGAGATACTCTGTGCCCAGCACCTCGCGATGATAAGGCGTAACCGCATCGGGCCAGTAGATCGCGATCTCGTAGAGCAGGCCGTGCCCGCCGATGCTGCTGAACATTGTTCCGGTCCACAGGCCGTGGCGGTCCATTTCGGGCTGCTGCTCGCCCAGAAACCGCTCGAACGCCGCGTGGAATTCATCCGCCGCGCTGTGCGCGAAGATGCCGTGCAGCGGCACCCAGCGCTCGCCCTTGGGGCCGAGCACGTTGAACAACGGCGCAAACGGCATCGACCGGACGAAGGCGGCGGCGGTGTTTGCGATCTCCTGCCCGTCTGCGGTCATGATCGAGCGGATGCGCGTCAGCCGCGCTGCGACATCGGCCTTGTCGACGCCTTCGACGATGACGTGGCAGCTGTAGCGCGCCTCGCGCATTTCGGTTTCGCCCGCCAGCGCCATCTTGCCCAGCTGGAGCAGCCCCGAGGCGACATTGGGCGCGGCGCGCATGACGTTGCGCGCGATGGTGACCTTGGCCGCCGTCCCTTCGGAGCGCGCGATCTGGCCCTGCGACAGGGCCTGGTCGATGCTGAAATGCTCCTCGTCCAGCCCTTCGCGCGCGAGCTGGGCGACCGAGCGATGATAGCTCGTGAAATCGACGAAGGCGAAGCTTGCGGTGTCGAACGCGGGCCGCGCGGCGATCAGCGGCAGCGTGATCGCGACCTTTACGCCCAGCGCGCCACAATCGCCGGTGAACAGCCCGGTGAGGTCGGGTCCGTAATGGCGGGTGCCGGTGGTAACCCCGGTGTTGAGCAGACTGCCATCGGCCAGCACGACCTCGATCCCCAACAGCGATTGCGCGGAGATTCCGTGCGCGCCGCTGCCGTGGCTGATCGTGTTCTGGCTGACGCTGCCGCCGATGGTCGCGGCGATGCCGGAAAACGGCCCCCAGAACGGGGTGCGCAGGCCAAGCGGGTCGAGCGCGGCCTTGAGAGCGGCCCAGGTGACGCCCGCCCCTACGCGGACGTACGCATCGCGCTGGTCGATCTCGATAGCCTGCAGCGCTGAGAGATCGAACAGCACATGCGGCCGATCGATCAGATAGCCGTCCGAATAAGACGCACCGCCGCCGCGCGGCACCATCGCCACCCCGGCTTGTGCGCACAGCCGTACCGCCGCCTGCACGCCTGCACTATCGGCCGGGCGCACGATGCACAGCGCCTGCGCGCCGTGGGTGAAAACGTCGTGCGCATAAAAGGCCAGCCGGTCCGCCCCGGTCAGCACCTGGGCAGCGCCCAGCGCATCGGCCAGCGATTGTGGCAATCCGGTGATATCGTCCGCCATAGACTGTTCGTGGCTCCCTGGCTGCTCCGCGTCGGTTCGACCATGTTGGTGGCCGCGCCGACACGGGACACTGCCGATTTATCCGCCTTGCGGTTGATGGTCGCGTAATGATTACATGGCGAGCACGATTTTCTAGCCTCGTCATTAGATACAGGGAGTTTCATCCGCATGGCCTTCGCCCGACCGCCGCTTTCCGACAGCGTGACCGCCTTCCTCGCCCGCAGGGGCCAGGGCCAGGGGCTGCTGATCGGCGGCGAATGGACCGGCGGGCAGGGCGAGACCTTTGCCACCGT
Organism: Blastomonas fulva; assembly: GCF_003431825.1. GTDB lineage: Bacteria > Pseudomonadota > Alphaproteobacteria > Sphingomonadales > Sphingomonadaceae > Blastomonas > Blastomonas fulva. The sequence goes on from NZ_CP020083.1 coordinate 1,385,202, forward strand.
CGACCCCGCAATCGGCGACCAGATCGGCGTGCTGCCGCGCGGCGGCGCGCCCGAAATCGATGCCGCGGTGGCCGCTGCGCGCGCGGCGCTGGCGGGATGGAAGGCGACCACGCCGCTGAACCGCGCCAAGATCCTCTGGGCCGCCGCCGACCTCATCGAGGCGCATATCGACGAGCTCGCCGAGATCGAGACGCTCGACCAGGGCAAGCCGCTGTTCGTCGGGCGCTGGGCGGAAATCCCCGGCGCGGTCAACCAGTTCCGCTTCTTTGCGGGCCAGGCGATGGCCATCGAGGGGCAGGTGATCGAATCCTCGATCGACTATCAGCCCGCGGGCAAGAAGATGGCGAGCTGGACGAAGCGCGAGCCGGTGGGCGTGGTCGGCGCGATCGTGCCGTGGAACTCGCCCTTGGTGCTCACCGCGATGAAACTGGCGCCTGCGCTGGCGGCGGGCTGCACCATCGTGCTCAAGCCCGCGGAAAACACCTCGCTCTCGGCGCTCAGGCTGGGCGAGCTGCTGATGGAAGCGGGCTTACCTGCAGGCGTGCTCAACATCGTCACGGGGCTGGGCGGAGAGGCGGGCGCGGCGCTGGCGGCGCACCATGGTGTCGACAAGATCGCATTCACCGGATCGACCCAGACCGGCCGCGCGATCATCGATGCCGCCAAGGGGAACCTCAAGCGCGTCAGCCTCGAGCTCGGCGGCAAGTCGCCGATGATCGTGATGCCCGATGCCGATCTGGAGCTGGCGATCCCCGGCGTTGCCAACGCGATCTTCTTCAACGGTGGCCAGGTGTGCGTCGCGGGATCGCGGCTGTATGTGCACAGCGCCATAAAGGACGAACTGCTCAAGGGCGTGGCAGCCTATGCGCAGGGGCTGGTCGCCGGGCACGGGCTCGATCCTGCAACCCAGATGGGGCCCTTGGTCTCGCGCGCCCAGGCCGAGCGGGTCGAGGGCTTCATATCTGCCGCGCGCGATGGCGGGGCGACCGTGCTGACCGGGGGGGAGCGCTTCGGAGAGGCGGGCACCTTCGTCCAGCCCACGGTGATCACCGATGTCACCCCCGACTTGCCGATCGTGCGCGAGGAGGTGTTCGGGCCCGTATTGGTGGCGCAGCAGTTCGATGACGCAGACGCGGTGATCGCGGCGGCCAACGATAGCGACTACGGCCTTGCCGCGAGCATCTGGACCCAGTCGCTCAGCCATGCGCACCGTATGGCCGATGCCATCGAGGCGGGCACCGTCTGGATCAACTGCCACCTGATGTACGACGCCGCGCTGCCGATCGGCGGCATCAAGCAATCCGGATATGGCCGCGACAGCGGGCGCGCCGCGCTCGACAGTTATCTCGAATGGAAAACCGTCTGCGCGGTCATCTGACCGGCGCGTACCCAAAGGACAATGCGATGATCTATGAATCGGTGTGCGCGAGCATTTCGCGCCGGACGCTGTTCGGCGGCGTGGCGGGGCTGGCGACCGCGGCGGCACTGCCCGGAATCGCACAGGCAAGAACCAGCAACATCCGACCACTCGACATCATGGATCCGCGCGACAACCTTTACGGCTTTGCCAAGATGTGGGGGACGATCGGCGAAAAGGCGGTGCTCTCGGGCTATCAGGGGGTGCAATATGCGATCGTCGGCGCCAACCGCGCCAAGCCGGTGTTCGGCTATGCCGGCTTCGGCAACATCCGCAACGCCATCCAGCCCGATGGATCGGTGCGCGTCATCGGCAAGGAGTGCGGCTATTTCACCGACCTTGCCACCGGCGAGATCCTCGATCACTGGGACAACCCCTGGACCGGCGAGCGGGTCGAGGTGTTCAATTTCCTCAACGACAAGTTCCGCGGGACGCTTGGCCTCACCCGCAAGGTGTTCAAGGTCGGCGATGGCGAGACGGTGAACAACGACATCGGAAAGGGCGGGGCCGGAGAGCCTTACAGGCTGCCCTGGCAGCCCATCGGCGACCAGTATCTGCTCGGCTGGGACTATGCGCACGAATACACCAACCCGGTGACGCCTGCAGGCTGGCCCAAGGCCTCGACCGGCAAACGCGTCAATCCGTCCGAGCATTTCACCCTGTTCACCCCGCGCGCGGCGATCGATGACCGCGATGTCGTCTCGGCGCCCTATACCGGCGGCTTCATGCGGCAGGCGCCGTGGTGGCCGTGGATGCGGATGGGGCAGAGCGGGGTGGATGGCGTGCTGATGGGGCGGATGCACACCTACAAGATCACAGGCGGGATGGACGATGTGCCGGTGGCGGTGCGCAAGCGCGTCGAGCGCGACCGGCCCGATCTGTTCGAGGAACCGGTCGACGGCCCCGACCTCGGCGTGATCGGAACGCTCGAACATTATGCCGAACAGGTGCCGCCCGAAACGCCCGGCTACAGCCGCAAGAAATAGCGGCGGTCAGCGCAGGCCCAGGCCCTGGATCAGCAGGTTGGGCAGCTTTGCATTGTCCCATTCGGGGGTCTTGGGCGGAGTTTCGCCCATCCGCAGCACGATCAGCCGGTGCTTCGGGCTGATGTGCACCGTCTGGTTGGAGTTGCCATCGAACAGGAACATCTCGGGGTCGAGATAGGCTGCCGAATGCAGCACCTGCGGTCCGGCGGTGCCCGGCGCGCCGAAGCCGCGGCGCTCGCGATAGGGTTCGCCCAGCCAGATCCCCAGGCCGAAGTTCGGGTTCTGCGGCGTGCCGGTGCGCATCTGGCGGACATAGCCTGCAGGCAGCAGCCGTTTGCCGCCCGTCCTGCCGCCAACCTTGCCGTCATCGAGCAGCAGGATCGCAAGCTTCATCCAGGTCTCGGCGGGAAGCTTGATGCAGCAGCCCGAATGCGCAAGCCCTTGCGGCCGGTTGACCCAGACCTCGCCGCCCGCAGCGCCCAAGGGGGCCAATACCTCATTGCTGATGAACTCGGCATAGCGCCGCCCGGTGGCGCGTTCGATCACCATTGCAATGAGCTCGCTCGGCGCATTGGCATAGGCATAGCGCGTGCCCGGCGGGTCGGTCAGCGGATAGTCGCGCACGATATACGCGCCGTGATCGGGGTCGAGATATGCCCGGTTCCACGGATGCTCGGGATCGGGCGAATAGCCCTGGTCGAGCAGGCCCGATCGCATGTCGAGCAGGTGCCGCACCAGGATCGCGGCCTTGGGCGTGCCAGCCAGCTCGGGGATGAAGTCTGCGATTCGCTGGTCCAGCCCCTTGATCTTGCCCAGCTGGATCGCGCGACCGATCGCGATCGCCGTCAGCGGCTTGGCAAGCGACTTGGCGACCAACGGCGTGTCGCGGGTGGTGGCGCCGAAATAGCGCGAGGCCTCCAGCTTGCCGTCGCGCCAGACCAGCAGCGCGCTCGACCGGTTGGCTTGCGCATAGCGCGCGGCCTCGTCGAGCGCGGCAGCGGCGATCCGCGGCGCGCGCGAAGCGGGTAAACGCCGCACCTTCGGCGCGCCGGGCACGGCCTCCATCGGACTGTAATCGAACTGCGCTGGGTTCGCCATGAACGCCTCGAACCGCGCGCGATAGGTCGCATCGTCCGCAGGCGTCGCGGCGGTCGTGGCCAGCAGCGCAAGCGCCGCGAGCGGTTTAAGCACGTTCAAGGATCTCGAGCGCCGCGATCTCCGCGGTCTCCATCGCCGATTCCATCCCCGGCTCCATCCGCCGCAGATGCTCGCCGGCAAAGTGCACCCGGCCATGCGGCAGCGCCATTTCCTTGGCGAACATCTTGACCTGGCCTGCGGCAAAGCAGTGCTTGTTGCCGCCGACGAACGGGTTCTTCTCCCAGCTGTATTCGAACAGCGGCTCGAGCGCGCCTGCGGTCGAGGGGCGCGCGGCGGCCAGTTCCGCCATGATGAATGCGCGCTGCGTGGGCAGGTCCATCGCGTCGAGCCGGGTTGCGCCGTCGCCGTTCATCCAGACGATCAGCGACCCATGCGCGCCGCCCTTGTCCATCACGAAGGCACGCTCGAAAAAGCGGTCCGACCAGATCGAAGGGGGCAGGCCGTCCGCCTCCCAGAAGGGCTTGAGCACGCGGAAATGGAACTGGGTGGTGGCGGAATAGATCGCGCCCTGCACTGCATTGGCCTGAGCTGTCGGGAGGCCGGGGGTAAAGTTGATGTAACGCACCGCCGAGAAGGGGGCAGCCATCACGACGAAGCGGGCGCGCATCCGCTCGCCGCCCATCAGCCGCACCTCGACCTCGTCTGCCGTCTGGTCGATCGCGGACACCGGCGACTTCAGCATCACCCGGCCCTTGAGCGCAGCGGCCATGGCCTTGGGCAGCATGTCCGATCCGCCGACGATATAGTGCCGCTTGCTGGTGTTGCCCGCGCCATATTGCGGCTTGGTGGGGTCATTGAAACCTTCCACCTTGAGCCGCGCCAGATCACGGAAGATGCTCATCGCCGAGACCGAATGCACGCTCGGTCCATTGAGATCGATATCGGCCAGCCGGATCGCCGCTTCGGACACGCCCCTGGCGCGCATATAGGCAGCGGCGGACATGTCATGTTCGTGATACTTCGCCTCCAGCCAGTCGGCCGGGTCCTCGAACGGTACCCAGTCGAAAAACAGCCGGTTCTGGATGAGAAAGGGCAGGATCTCGCGCTCTGCACCCATGGTGTGGTTGGCGTTCGACGATGCCCAATCCTTGGGCAGCACCATCTGCCCTTCGATGTTCAGGACAAACGGTGTCGACTTGCCGCCATCTTCGGTCAGGCCGACATTGAACTGCGTGCAGGCATTGCGCACCCGGCCATACAGCGGGCCGACCTCGCTGCCGCCCAGCTCTGCGGTATAGCCTTCGGCATGGCCGGTGCGCAGCCGTCCACCGACGCGGTCGTTCGCCTCGACCACCGCGACCTTGAGGCCCTGGCTTTCGAGCACATGCGCCGCATTGAGCCCGGCGAGCCCTGCGCCGACGACGATGACATCGAGCTTTTCGGGCTGGCCGCCACCCTTGGCGGTCTTGGCAACGGCAGAGGTCGCAAACATTGCGCCGGCTCCGGAGAGAAAGGCGCGGCGGCTACCGGTGAGGATCGTGTGCGACATGGGGCTGAACTCCTGCAGAGCGAAGCCGACACTATGCCGGGCGCTTGGCGATGCACCAGCGCAAAACGCCGCTGCTGTTCACCTGGTGGATAGTCGCGCCCGGTGCAGCGCCAGGGCGGCGCTCGATCGCATCAGCGCCAGATGCTCGCGCGCCAGGGTGGTCAAGTCCATGGCGCCCTCAGCCATCGGCGCCATCGTGTCGCGCGTGATCGCATAACGCGGCGAAAACGCATGGCCTGCGCGCAGCAGCGCCCATGCATTGACCAGATGGTTGCCATAGCGATCGGGCGTCAGGTCGGGGAACAGCAGCTCGGGCTCGCCGGGCAGCAAGGGCTCGCTTCGGGTGTCACTGGCGCCCAGTTGCTTGGCTGCCGAATCGATCACCGCAGCCCAGGCGGCCCAGTCGAGCGGCGGCTCGCCCGGCCAGCGATCGGACAGGCCATGCCCGGGAAGATCGATCGCCAGCACGCTCTCGGGCAGCAGATCGAGCGATCGGCCGGGCCCGTGGATGTGCAGCACGTCGCCGCTGCCGCGCCAGTGGATCAGCCCGTCAAAGGCATCGGTTCGAACCGGAAGAAAGCCTCGGTCAATGTCCTGCACAGGCATGAAGGCGGGCGCGGGATGGTGCGCGAGCCAATCGGCATTGCCGCTGGAATGCGCTGCCGGATCGGGCTGCTCGGCGGTGCTCCATCCGGCAGGCAGCGCAGGGAACCGCGCCATGTGCGCCGTCATCGGGTCGCTGGAATAGCTCGAGAGCAGGGCGGGCGGCACATCTGCACCGGCGGGCGGGACGTCGTAGTCGGCGCTGAGCGCGGCACGATAGCCGTGGCGATAGGCATCGCCCGAGGCGAGCAGGTCCATCACCTGCGGATGAAGCACCATGGGGTCGGCATGCGGCGCCGACATGCGCCGCGCCTGTTCGGGCTTGTACCACGGGAAGTACCAGCTCTGTTCGAGCATGCGGTTCCATGCCCATAACAGGTGCTCGCCATAAGGCTGGGGGTGGAACGGACGCAGATACGCCTCGCCGACATCGTCGAGCTCGTGCGGATGAAAGCAGGGATAGCCGCCGACGGCGAGCGCGACGAAGCGCTCGGGATGGCGGCGCAGCGCATTCATCAGGAAGATGCCGCCCGAATGGAAGCCATAAGCCGCGATTGCGCGAAACCCCACGGCGTCAGCAAAGTCGAGGATCGCGTCGGCAAAGTCTTCCGTCGTCGGGCTTGCGATCGGCAGCGGATCGGACTGGCCGAAGCCGGGCGAATCGGGTGCGATGCAGGTGAAGCGCTCGCCCCATTGCGCCATCATCGCGGTATACTCGTCCGATGATCGCGGGCTCTGGTGGACCAGCAGCACCGGCGGACCGCTGCCGCACATCCGGTAATGCACGCGCCGTCCGGCGAGCGTCAGATAATGTCGGGTGATGCGCATGGCGCAGTGTCTACCGCATCGCGCCGCCCTGCAAGCCCGGCCCGGCGCGGGACTGGCCGCATCGTGGATAGCCGCCCGCTCGCCCGATGATCTCGCCACCGCGCTGCCACCAAGGGGCTAAGGCCGCCATGTGCGGTGCGATGCAAACCAAGGGGAATGATCGATGCGTGATGGCGTAACCGAGGTGGGACCACAGCGTTACCGCGAAACCTATGGCCGCTTCTTCGAGGAGTTCGCGGTGGGCGATGTCTATGAACACCGCCCGGGCCGCACGATCACCGAAACCGACAACATCTGGTTCTCGCTGCTGACGATGAACCAGCACCCGGCGCACTGCGATGCCAACTTTGCTGCGAAGACCGAGTTCGGAAAGCCTTTGGTCGCATCGCCGCTCACCGTGGCGATCATGACCGGGCAGAGCGTTTCCGACGTCAGCCAGAAGGCGGTCGCCAATCTGGGGTGGAAGGAAATCCGCCTGCTCAAACCGGTGTTCGCAGGCGACACGCTCTATTCGGAATCCGAAGTGCTCGAAAAGCGCGAGAGCGAAAAGCGCCCGACCCAGGGCATCGTCACCATCAAGACCATCGGCAGGAACCAGACCGGCGATGTGGTGTGCGAATTCACCCGGGTGATGCTGATCTGGAAGAAGGGCTTCGGCCCGATGGACGATTGATCCTGCACGCACGGGCGCGCCGGTCGGCCGGGCACTCGCCGCAAGGCGGATAGTTTGGGCCAAGGGTGCATCGGCGCGCGCGCGCGCTTTCTAGCCAGATCACAGTCGAGATGAGGGGCAGGACGTATGTCCGCAACAGAACGTTGCCAGGTAGTAATTGTCGGGGCCGGGCCGGTGGGCACGACCATGGCGACCTTGCTGGCCAAGCAGGGCGCGGACGTGATCGTGCTCGAGGCCAATGAGGACTGCGCCCAGGACCTGCGCGCCTCGACCTTTCACCCTCCGACGCTGGAAATGCTCGACGAGGTCGACGTCACCCCGATGCTGCTGCAGCGCGGGCTGAAGGCGCCGGTCTATCACTGGCGCGATCGCCAGTCGGGCGAGGTCATCGGCTTCGATCTGGGCGAGCTGGCCGATGTCACGCGCTATCCGTTCCGCATCCAGTGCGAGCAATATCATCTTTCGCGCGCGCTCGCCGAGGGGCTGGCGCGCTACTCGAACGCGCAAGTGCGCTTCAACCACCGTCTGCTGGCGTTCGATCAGGACGACAAGGGCGTCAGCGTGTTCGTCGAGAGCCCCACCGCAATCCAGCAGATCCGCTGCGATTTCCTGATCGCCGCGGACGGCGCCAACAGCGTGGTGCGCAAATGGCTGGGGATCGAGTTCGACGGGTTCACCTATCCCGAACGGTTCCTCTGCCTGTCGACCGACGAGGATCTGACCGCGCATCTCGATAACCTGGCTTATGTGAACTATGTCTCCGATCCGGAGGAATGGCTGGTGCTGCTCAAGGTGCCCTCGCTGTGGCGGGTGCTGGTCCCGACCGATGGCGATGCAACCGATGACGATCTGCGCTCCGATGCGCGCAAGGATGCGATCTTCGGGCGATTGGTGGGCGATGGTGCGCGCGTGAAGACCTTCCACCGCACCTTGTACCGGGTGCACCAGCGCGTCGCCAAATCCTTCCGCGAAGGGCGGGTGATGCTGATCGGCGATGCCGCGCATCTCAACAACCCGCTGGGCGGCTTCGGCATGAACTCGGGCCTGCACGATGCGTTCAACCTGTTCGAAAAACTCGCGCCGGCGCTCAAGAACGGTTCGCCCAACGGCGCGCTCGCCCTGTTCGATCGCCAGCGGCGGCAGGTGACGCATGATTTCACCCAGGCGCAGACGATAGAGAACATGGCCTTCATCCGCGGCGGCGCGGGCGAGGGGCACGAGCTGCGGCGGCAGGCGATGCTTGCGATCCAGGGGGATGACGAGCGACGCCGCGCCTATCTGCTCAAGCAGGCGATGTTCGACAGCCTCGAAAAGGCCCGCGCGATCAACTGACTTCACGAAGGGGAAAGGCCATGGGCGATGTTCTGGGCTGGCGCAGGCTGCTGGGGGTGGTTGCGCCGTCCACCAACACCGTTGTGCAGCCCGACATGGAGCGGATGCGGCCCGAAGGCGTGACCAATCACTTTTCGCGTATCTATGTCGAGGACCCGGTCGCGCTGTCGAACGAGGATTTCATCGCCGGAACTACCGCGATCGCGGAAAACACGATGGACGCGGTGCGCTCGGTGATGACCTGCCGTCCCGACTATCTCGTGCTCGGCATGTCGGCGATCACATTTTACGGTGGCGTCCAGGGATCCGTCGACTTCAAGCGCCGGGTCGAAGAGGTCGCAGGGGTGGGCGCGAGCACCGGCGCCGAATCGATTGCCGCTGCGCTGCATGCCTATGGCGGGATCCGGCGGGTGAGCTTCGTTTCGCCTTATTATCCCGTCGCCAATGCCGAGGTACAAAGGTTCCTCGAAGAATCAGGGTTCACGGTGGTGCGCGACGTGCCGCTGCAATGCCGGTGCTGGACCGACATCGCCAAGGTGACACCCGATCGGCTGCGCGAGGTGATCGAGCATCTCGATGGGCCCGATGTCGATGCCATCGTCCAGGTGGGGACCAATCTGTCGATGGTCGATCTGGCGGCCGAGCAGGAGGCGCTGCGCGGCAAGCCGGTGATCGCGATCAACACCGCCACCTATTGGCATGCGCTGCGGGCGTGCGGCATCGAGGACAAGGTTGCCGGTATGGGACGCCTGCTGGCGGCGTTCTGACGAGCGGGCGCCATGCCACGGCCCGGGCAGGCGCACCGGCATTGGCCAAGCTAAATTGCATAAAACTGCAAAAAAGGGTTTGACCCGAATCGGAAGGGTGCATATATGCCCGTTCACCGGACGGGACACGCTGTTGTTTTCGCCGGTCGCCAACATAGACGGACGCCAAGTCCCCCGGTAGGAAAATCGGGGAACACTGGTTGTCCGCTACTTTTGTCGGCGGTGGCTTTGGCCGCGCTCTTTGACATTGTGATTTTAGATGAAGGGACATGTGGGCGACGGCGCCCGGTTCTGAGGAGTTCAAGGCCTCGGAAACCGGTTGCAATAAGTCGTTCCTATATGTCCTTCACGTATCCATACGTAAAGAAATGTGCAGGAACGGCTCCTTGAAGCTCATGTTCTGGTGGTTAGCCGGTTTATTCGGTGCTGCTGGGATGTGTGACACAACTTGAGAGTTTGATCCTGGCTCAGAACGAACGCTGGCGGCATGCCTAACACATGCAAGTCGAACGAGACCTTCGGGTCTAGTGGCGCACGGGTGCGTAA